>USSL01000090.1 GCA_900557175.1 uncultured Eubacteriales bacterium | reverse complement strand
CGTCTTAATGATGATAATTATGATGACGATTACGATGATACATATGATGACGGCTATGATGATGATTATGATGATTACAGTGAGCCTGAACCGGCTTCAAAATCTAAAGCAGCCGCTTCCTCAGCTCCAAAAGAAAAGTATACAGCAAAAACAACATCTTCGGACAAGAGTAAAATTGTTCCTTTAAAATCAAATGCACGCCCGGTTGATGAAGTCTGCGTTGTAAGACCATCTAAATATGAAGATGCACAGGAGATTATCGATATTCTTGCCGCAAGAAAAACCGCTGTTTTAAATCTTGAAGGTTCTGATTACGAGCTTGCACAGCAGATTATTGATTTTGTTTCCGGCGGATGTTATGCATTAAAAGGTAATTTCAAAAAAGTTACAAATTATATTTTTATCATTACACCTGAAGCTGTTGAAATCTCCGGCGATATCGATCTTCAGGCACTTGGTGCATCGCACACATCCGGAACTGCTTCATCCCAGTTTCAGATGAAAATCTGATTAAATAATGACTAAAGAAGAACAATTATTAAACCGTCGGCTCGCTGACTTATGCAGACAGGCCTCAGAAAATTATTATTGTACTTTTTCTGATTTTTTAAATATGAGTGAACAGACACTGTTTTTCAATATAAAAAACAGTCTGCCGCCTGCCCCTTTTGAACTTTGGGGCGGTTATCCCGATGCCGAACGCCGTATGCTACAGTTTTATCCTGACGGCTTTGACAAAGAAACATTTCCAATCGTATGTATATGTATCCGGCCTGCAAATCCGAAATTTGCCGATGCACTGACACACCGTGATTTTCTCGGCGCACTCATTAATTTAGGCATTGACCGAAGTAAACTTGGGGATATTCTTATTGATAACAATACCGCCTATGTCTTTGCCGTTCGCCAGATTGGCGAATACATTGCCGGACTGCTCACAAAAGTAAAGCATACAAAGGTTGATGCATTTTTATGTGATGTCCCTGAGACAGCCATCACGCCGCATTTTAAAACAAAGCAATCCACTGTTGCCTCTATACGGCTTGACAGCCTGATTGCCGTCGCTTTTAACTTGTCGCGCAGTGCAGCTTCTCGCTATATTGCATCGCAATCTGCATTCATTAACGGACGCCTTACCGAAAATGCCAGTGCAGTTTTAAAAGACAACGATATCGTTTCAGTCCGCGGTCTTGGCCGCTTTAAATTTGAAAGTACATCGTTAAAATCAAAGAAAGATAAATTTGTTGTGAAAACACATATTTATATTTAGGAGGTATGACTATGATTACACCGATTGATATTCAGGCAAGAAACTTTAAAACAGGTATGGGTTATTCCAAAGCAGATGTTGATGCGTTTTTTCAGACGCTGACAACAGATTTTGAAGCTTTATACAGAGAGAATCTTGAATTAAAAGATAAGATTAATATTTTAAATGATGGTATTAATCATTATAAAAGTATTGAAAAATCACTGCAAAAAGCGCTTGTCCTTGCTGAACAGACAGCAGAAGATACCATTTCTTCCGCAAAGGCTAATGCCACAGTCATTGAGCAGGAAGCTGTTTTAAAAGCACAGTCTATCGTTGCCGATGCCAAAATTGAGCTTGACCATATCCATGCAAAGACAATTGAACTGATCCAGCAATATGAAAAATACCGCGCGCAATATAAATCACTTGCGAAAGCACAGATGGATCTGCTTGATACACCGGCTTTTAATATCGAAGTTGCATCGTTGGATGCCTTTACAAAGCTTCAGGAGAATGTTGCCGATAAGGCATCCCAATTAAATATTAATACTGTTTTCCAGCAGCCTGAAGAAAAGAAGGAAACACCGGCAGCGGATACAGACGATGATATCGATGAAACCTTTGATACAGATGATATCCAGATTAACGACATTGCAAGCATCTTTGACGATGATGCTGACGATGACAAATAAATTCAATTTTCTATAGAAAATTGAGACGTATATTGAATGCCCCAAAATCTTTTGCATACTTTTACTGCCGGGATTTTATGGGGCATTTCATTGTTGGAGGAACAGCTTATGAAAACAATCACCGTTCACGATAATAAGAATCACCCGATTTATGATATTGTATTTTCAAAAGATTACAGCAGCCTTAAGGAAACACTGATTTCCCGTAATCTTATTTTTGAAGGCCGGCGTGTCTGCATTGTTTCTGAATCCAATGTTGCACCGCTTTATCTTAACGATGTCTCTGAAATTTTTTCCGGCTGCGGCGCACAGGTGACATCCTATATCTTTGAAGCAGGAGAGAAGCATAAAAATCTTCAGACTGTACAAAAGCTTTATGAGCATCTTATCTTATCTAAATTTGACCGTAAGGACTTACTTGTTGCCCTCGGCGGCGGTGTTACCGGTGATCTGACCGGATTTGGCGCAGCAACCTATTTAAGAGGCATCGACTTTATCCAGCTTCCGACAAGCCTGCTTTCACAGGTTGACAGCAGCATCGGCGGCAAAACAGGTGTTGATTTTAATTCATACAAAAATATGGTTGGGGCATTTCATCAGCCAAAGCTTGTCTATATAAATCTCGGTGCATTAAAAACACTTAAAGAACGCGAATATTTATCCGGTATGGGCGAAATCATTAAGCATGGTCTGATTAAAGACAGCAGCTATTATGAATGGCTCAAATCAAACGCAGATAAAATTCTTGACCGCGACCTTGACACCCTTGAAACAATGGTTTTTGAAAGCTGTCAGATTAAGCGCCGGGTTGTCGAAAATGATCCTGAGGAAAAAGGAGAGCGGGCACTTTTAAATTTTGGCCATACTTTAGGCCATGCAATTGAAAAGCTTTCTGATTTTAAAATGCTTCATGGTGAATGTGTCAGTGCCGGCGCCTGCGCTGCCGCTTATATTTCTTTCAGGCGCGGACTGATTCAAAAATCTGACTATGAAGATATATGCAATACATTCAGACAGTTTAAACTCCCGACCGTCCTTCACGAAAAAAATATTTTTGCGGACAATATCGTCAATGCAACAAAGCTTGACAAAAAAATGGAAAACGGGCAAATTAAATTTATTTTGCTGTCACCTTCAGGACATGCTGTCATTGATAAAACAGTCAGTGACAAAGAATTATTTGAGGCGGCAATATCTTTAATGCCGCATACAATATAGGAGAGAAGAAGCTATGAAATATATTAAAGCCATGATTGCAGTTATCATACTGACATTACTTGACCAGCTGACCAAATTTCTTGCAGTCACCCATCTGAAGGATGCCCCGGCAATCCCGGTCATCAAAGACGTATTTGAACTCCAATATTTGGAAAACAGAGGTTCCGCTTTTGGCATGATGCAAAATCAGCGTGTTTTCTTTATTATAATTACAATCGTTATTGTCGCAGCTTTTGTGTGGATTTATATAAGAACACCGCGCACACGCCGTATGGTTCCCCTGAATATTCTTTGCGTATTTATTGTTTCAGGCGCACTCGGAAACTTTATCGACCGGCTTTTGCACGGCTATGTTGTCGATTTTTTCTATTTTAAACTGATTGATTTTCCGATTTTTAATGTGGCCGATATTTATGTGACATTATCGGCAGCCGCATTGATCATCCTCGGATTATTTTATTATAAAGAGGAAGATTTTGACACAATATTTAAAAAGAAAAGCGACAGGAAACATATTCAAAACGAGGTCTGATACTTTATGGAAAATGAAATTTTAGAATTTAATACCGGTGAGGACGATAAAGGCATACGCATCGACAAATATTTAAGCACTGCCATGCCTGATAAATCACGTTCCTATATTCAGAAGCTGATTAAAGATGAGGCTGTATTTGCCGATTTAAAGCCTGTGAAAAGTAACTATAAGATAAATCCTAACCAAACCATAAAAGTATACCTTCCTGAGCCTGTAAGCCTTGATATACAGCCTGAAAATATTCCGTTGGATATTGTTTATGAGGATAATGATGTTATTCTTATAAATAAACCTAAAAATATGGTTGTTCACCCGAGTGCCGGCCATGAAAGCCACACCGTCGTCAATGCGCTTTTATATCACTGCAAAGATAATCTGTCAACCATCAACGGCGTCATGCGGCCGGGCATTGTTCACCGGATTGACAAAGATACGACCGGCATCATCATCATATGCAAAAATGATAAGGCGCATCAAAGCCTTGCCGACCAGCTTAAAGTGCATTCCATCACGCGAAAATATCACGCTCTTGTATACAATAATTTCACTGAAGATGAAGGATGTGTGAATGCGCCAATTGGCCGTTCACCGCAGGACAGAAAGAAAATGGCTGTCAACTACAAAAATGGCAAAGAGGCTGTAACACATTACCGCGTACTTGAACGCTTCGGAAAATATACCTATATTGAATGTATGCTTGAAACAGGACGTACACATCAGATTCGTGTCCATATGGCAAGTATCGGACATCCGCTTGTCGGCGACAGTGTTTACGGACCACAAAAAAGTCCCTTCGGAAACCTTGAAGGTCAGACACTGCATGCCAAAGTATTTGGTTTCATTCATCCGTCAACAGGAGAATATATGGAGTTTGAAGCACCTTTACCAAAATATTTTGAAGATTTATTAAAAAAACTCAGGCCGTCAGTAATTTGACGGCTTTTTTCTTGTCATAAGAAAAAAACTGTGCTATTATAGAATTTATACTAATCTCTGCGTTAAACCTGTATTTGGCGCATAGATTGACTACTCTCGTAAAAGACCAAAAACAGACTTTTACATGGTTATTTTATTTTTGGAGGTTTTATTTTTATGGCAAATACAAATAACAATAAAGAAACTGCAATGACCTATCAGCAACAAATGGCTATTGAATATACACTGCGTCTGCGCGAAGTCCTATCAGAGCTTCCGCCTTTTTGCCGTGATTTTTTCAGAGCCATTGAACCGACAACTTCACCGAAAACACGGATTTCTTATGCCTATGATTTAAGAATTTTCTTTAAATTTCTTCTTGAACGAAATCCTCAGTTTAAAGGCATGGCGCTTAAGGATTTTACCATCGATGTCCTTGATCAGTTACTTCCTGTAGATATTGAGGAATATCAGGAATATTTAAAAGTTTATGATGCCAATGACAAACTTATCATGAATACAGAAAAAGGTCTTTCAAGAAAAATGTCATCACTCAGAAGTTTTTACAACTATTATTTCAAGCATCAGCTTATACGAACAAATCCGGCGCTTTTTGTCTCCATGCCAAAGCTTCATCAAAAAGCTATCATCAAACTTGACATTGACGAGGTTGCCTCACTGCTTGACTATATTGAAAACTGTGGGGATTCGCTGAAAGGTCAGAAAAAAGCTTACTATGAAAAAACGAAGATCCGTGATCTGGCGATTATCACTCTCCTTTTAGGCACCGGCATCCGTGTATCCGAATGTGTCGGTCTTGATTTAAATGATATTGATTTCAAAAACAACTCCATCAAAGTTACCCGAAAAGGCGGCAATCAGATGTATGTCTACTTTGGCAGCGAAGTGGAAACGGCGCTCTATGACTATCTTGAACAAATAAGAAACCATACTGCCCCGCTCTCCGGCCATGAAAATGCACTCTTTCTTTCTGTTCAGAAAAAAAGAATAAGCGTCCGTGCTGTTCAGGATTTAGTCCACAAATACGCTTCCGCAGTAACGCCAAATAAGCACATCACACCGCATAAACTGCGAAGCACATATGGTACAAATCTTTACCGGGAAACCGGCGATATTTATCTTGTTGCCGATGTTCTCGGTCACAAGGATGTTAATACAACAAAGAAACACTATGCCGATATCGGCGATGAAAAACGCCGTCAGGCAGCCACTGCCATCCGGCTCCGTGAAGACTAAAAAGCTTTAAGCTGCTTTAAGCTTTTTTAGCCTTTCCTTAGACAACCTTTAAAAATCTTAAGAAATTTTTTTAGCTGTTTTTTAAAATTTTAGTGTATCTTCTTATACATAGCAAAACACTTACTACAGGAGGATGCACTTATGGAGAAGCAAAAAAATCAACCAAACTATATTTCAATGATTACTGCTGTGACAACAGCAGCTACAATACTTGCAGCCGTAATCTTTGCCGTCTACGGCTTCCGACACGGTATATTTGAAAGCCAGCAGTCCCTTGAAGCCTTTATTGCAAAAGCCGGCATCGCAGGCCCGCTTATCTTTATGTTTATACAAGCCATTCAGGTTGTCATACCGATACTTCCCGGCTTTGTCACATGTATCGCAGGCGCTGTTGTCTTCGGACCTTTAATGGGCTTTATCTACAGCTACACAGGCATGTGCATCGGCTCTTTACTTGCTTTTTATATTTCAAGAAAATATGGTACGTCCTTTGTTAAAAAGCTTGTAAAACCGCAAACCTACGATAAATATATTTTATGGCTTGAAAAAGGAAAGAAATTTGATATTCTGTTTTTACTTGCCATCTTTCTTCCGGCTGCACCCGATGATGTCTTATGTTTTATTGCAGGACTGACACGTATGACATGGAAAAAATTCACAGTAATCATCCTTCTCGGAAAACCTTTTGTCATTGCCCTATACAGCCTTGCAACAGCCGGCGTTTTAAATCTTCCGGGAATCATATAATAGTTCATCTGAAAATTCCGGACTTTATTGCAGATTAGAAAAATTATGGTTGATTTTTAATACACTCCCGTTTTATAATAATATAGCTTAATGATTATGGTTTACATAATAAAATTATGTAAACCTATTTTATTGTTTTAAAGGAGAACATTTATGAAATTACAGCAACTACTCAGCTATACCAGAAAAGCCGTGGATACATATCATATGATTCAGGAAGGCGATAAAATTGCTGTCGGCATCTCCGGCGGCAAAGACAGTCTCGCCCTGCTCTACGCTTTGAGCGGTCTTAAGCGCTTTTATCCAAACCGGTTCGAGCTTGAAGCAATTACTGTCGATCTCGGTTTTGACGGCTTTGATCTGTCCGGTATACAAAAACTCTGCCATGAACTTGAAGTACAGTATACAATTAT
>USSL01000089.1 GCA_900557175.1 uncultured Eubacteriales bacterium | reverse complement strand
CCTTCAAGAAAAACCGATATTCTCAAAAGCCTTCTGTAAACCTCCGCCTGCCTGTACCATCCGACAATCTTGCCGTCAAAAACAAAAACGACCGGAATATTTTCAATCTTATCCGTCTGCACCGTACATTCATAAAAGTCCTCCAGCGCAATACATTCGCTGCCGCCCTCAAGCCGGGAACGGCTGATTGCCGTACAGCTTCCGTTATAATCAAAAAACTCATTCATCAGAAGCGACGCTTCATTTTCTATCTTTACCGCAAGTACCGGCAAAACAATCACCTCGTTTCACATGCGGCCGCCCGCCGCAAATTCTTACTGTCATCATACCACATTTTTTAACTTTCGGCATCCGTTTAAAAAAATCTCTTGCCCCTTTTTTGCCAATGGGCTATACTAAAAAAAGAGCGCATATATGCGCACTCCCGCGCACGAGCGACATTAACATAAAGGAGATTTTAAAAATGGCACAGAATCCTATTGTTACAATCACAATGGAAAACGGCGATGTGATGAAGGCTGAGCTTTATCCTGAAGTTGCGCCGAATACAGTCAACAACTTTATTTCTTTAATTAAAAAAGGCTACTATGACGGCCTTATTTTCCACAGAGTTATCAACGGCTTTATGATTCAGGGCGGCTGTCCTGACGGCACAGGCATGGGCGGCCCGGGCTACAGCATCAAAGGCGAATTTTCACAGAACGGCTTTACAAACGAGTTAAAGCACACACCGGGTGTTTTATCCATGGCAAGAACAATGATGCCTAACTCTGCAGGCTCACAGTTTTTCATTATGCACAAAAACTCACCGCACCTTGACGGCGCTTACGCCGCTTTCGGTCAGGTCACAGAAGGCATGGATATTGTCAACAAAATTGCTGAGACAGCAACAGACTACAGCGACAGACCGCTCACGCCTCAGAAAATCAAATCCATGACTGTCGAAACATTCGGCGTGGATTACGCAGAACCTGAAAAAATGTGACAATTTGTAAAGGCACTGCTACACAAAGCACCGGGGAACAATTTTTATTTCAAATGATAAATCTTGTTTCCCAACTCACAGCAAAAAACCGGACAATCGGGTTCGCCCGAAAGTCCGGTTTTATCTTCTTTTCTTCTTTGTACTGTTTTTAAGCCGCTTATTTGACGCTTCCATCTTTTTCTGTTCGGCAATATCCCGCCGCTTAACAATAAAATATTCAGCCACAGCCGTAATGATAACGCCAATGTGAATACCCAGCATGGAAAAGTTCCAATCCAAGCCAAATTTTAAAGCAAACCCTACCGCCTCCACGGCAACAGCCCACAAAACAGCCGCTGTGAACGCTTTCTTATTCATATGCACAACCTGTCCTTTATTCCTCGTCATCTTCCTCAGCGATCACGCCGCCGACTGCGCCTGCCGTCACCGACACGACAACCGCAACGACTGCGATAATCAACAGCAATAGACACGCTAAAAATATAATAATGTTCATAAAACACCCCATCCTTATCTTCAATTTCTTTTCACATATCCCCATTATACGCATATTTACAGAAAAATACAAGACTGTTTGTCAGCTGGACGGTATTTTAATCAAAATGGACAGCTCACCCCTTTCGACAAATCAGCTTCATATCCCGTATTTCATAAATATAGTCATACATATCTAACAGGTTATCCAGAATTTTATGTTCGATATTAATTAAAGTTATTTCAGGATTTGAAAGCAGCGTTTTCTCAATAACAAAACTACTCTCTATATCTATGGCAGAAGTTGCTTCATCCAATAAAATAAATCCCTTCTTTTCAAGCAATATCCTAGCCAAAGAAATTTTTTGCTTTTCTCCCCCGGATAAATTATCTTTGGTATCCTGATAAATATCTTCTAAATTATGCTTCTTTAAAAACGTTTGCAATCCCAATGAATTGAGTACAGCTCTAATCGAATCTTTTTCGTAGTTTTGATATAGTGTAATATTGTTTAATAAAGTATCATTAAACATAAACGGTGATTGCAAAACAATACCTATTTCTTCGTAAATAGAATCATTAAATTCCCTAATATCTCTCCCATTTATCAAAATCTTCCCTTCATAATTATCTATAAAATTCACAATTAACCTAAACAGCGTACTCTTGCCACTCCCATTTTCTCCAACAATTAAATACTTATGCCCTTGAGTAAAAGTAACATTAATATCTTTTAAAATATATTTATCTTGATATTTAAAGGAAACATTTTTTAATTCAAGTGTATTTATTTTAGGACATCGTTCTGCTTTTTGTAAGTCTTCGTTTTTTTCTTTCTTCATCCATATATCAAAATTATTCTTTATAGTTTTTACAGAATGCATTTGACTCAATTGCACTGCAATTGAATTTGTGGGAATGGCCAACATTTCAGAAAGTTGTAATGCCCCTATAAGAGTTCCTACTGTCATTTTGTTATTAAAAATCAAAAATGTCCCTACACCTATCAAGGCAACTTTCCCCGAATAGGATAACAGCCCAATTAAAATATCAATAATAATTTCTGTTTTAATTTTTTTCAAATGTTTTTGATTCACGATATTATTACAATTTCCTACTTTTTTTTCATATTTCTCACTGATTCCGTTAGATTTAATCGTATGATATCCTTGAATCAAATCACCCGTCATTACATTAAGTTTTTTTAAACTATTCGCATATTCATCCGTACATATACGCATCTTTTTACCTTGTAAATTAGCAAAAACAATCGGCAAAAAAGTCATAAAAACAACAATTGCACCAATAAGCAGATTGAGATAACACAAGGCAAATATACTTGTTATAAATACTAATATGCAATATATTAATTCCAATTTCTGGACATAATAATTATTTACAAGCAAATCAACTTCTTGATTTAAAGATGTTACATAGTCCTGCGCATGTATTTTTTCAAAATCCAAAATTTTCATATTAACAATTTTATGAACAAAAGCTTTTTTTATTGTGTATACTTTTTTTATTGTATACTTTCCTATAGAAAATCTGCGTACAAACTCAAAAACTAAAATACCTATAATACAAAAAAGAAAACAAACAAAACTAGACACTATCGCATGAATATCCAATGTCGAGCAGGCATCTATAGTTGATTGAATAAAGATTGGTTCCAGCGCAGTACAAACTGCCAACAACATTGACGCAATAATTGCTATCCAAAAAATATACATACTATCCCCCCTTTTTCAGTTTTAAACCATATTCATATTAGTACATAATTCACTAATTTTTATCCCTTTGTTATTATGTTTTATACATAATATATATATACGTATTGTCAATATATTTTTTATCATTATATATCATTTCTTTTATATGCAATCTGCCGCACAAAATATATTTTCAAATAATATCGTTTTCAAACATCAAAAATTATTGACATATAGACATTCTGTATTCATTATATATATCATAGTTCTTATAGCCTCAAATAAGATTCTATCACTTTTACACTACTATAGGAGTTTTTATGAAAGCATTTTTACAAACACTGACGGATTTTATATTTGTTGAAGATACACCCGCTGCCGCCGATATCATCTTTGTTCCCGGCGGTATGTACGGCGCAGCTATCTGCGAGCGTGCCGCCGCGCTTTGGCATGAAGGCTTTGCCCCTTTGATCCTGCCGTCCGGAAAATTTTCTAAACTGACAGGCAGCTTTGAAGGCGCGTCAGATGAAGATCGGACCTTTGATCAGACATATACCGGAATTGATTCAAAAATAAAGACAGGCGCTGCAGCCCTTGCTGCCACCTCGAAGGATTTTGAAACCGAGTGGGACTATCTTCGCGCCCTTCTTCTGAATTTCGGCGTCGCTGAAACGGCAATCTTAAAAGAAAACAGGGCGACTTTCACTTACGAAAATGCCCTGTTTTCCAAAGAAGTCACCGACAGTCTAGGCATGGATATCAAAACAGCCATTATTTGCTGTCAGGCCTACCACGCCCGCCGCTGCCTTCTCTATTATGAATGTGTCTTCCCCGACACGAAATTTTTAGTCTGCCCTGCAGTTACACGCGGCATCACCCGGGATAACTGGTATTTAGACGATGAAAAAATGAATGTTGTCCTCGGTGAAATTGAGCGCTGCGGCACACAATTTCATGAAATTATACGCCATGAGAGACAGACATTCGCAGACGCCGGATTAAAAAGCAATTCTAATTTTTAAAAAATCAGCTTCTCAACGGCATAAGCCACGCCGTCTTCGTCGTTTGAAAGCGATATGTAATCCGCTTTTTCTTTCACCTCGGGCTGGGCGTTGTCCATAGCAGCGCCCAGTCCGGCAAATTCTATCATCGTCGCGTCATTATGACCGTCGCCGAAAGCAATCATTTCTTCCCTGTCCATCGCAAGCAGTTCAAGAAGCTTTGCAAGCGATTGTGCCTTATCAATGCCACGCGGCATAATTTCAAGGAAAAAGGGTTCTGAACGGTAAATACTCAGTTCGCCCTCAAATTTTTTCTGCATAAGAGGCTCAACTTCGGCAAGGCGCTCGCCCTCACCCGTAATAATACATTTCGTCACCGGAAAGTTTACATAATCTCCAAGTTTTTCAATTCTACACACATTAAGGCCGTTAATTGCCGCCTCTTTCTGAATATAAAAATCGTCCGGATTTTCTGTAATCGCGCAATCGTCCTCATAGGTCACCATTGAAAGCCCAAACCCATCAGCACAATCCTGAAGTATTTTCACCATGCCCTCCGGCAAATCTTTTGAAAACAGTTTTCTGCCGCTGCCACATTCTGTAATGACGCCGCCATTAAAAGCAAGAATATAGCCGCCGTACTCAGAAAGCTTAAGCGTCTGTGCCACCTTATGTATACCGTGCACCGGACGTCCCGACGCCAGCACAACTTTCACACCGCTCTCCTGCGCCCTTTTTAGCACTTGAAGCGTACGCTTTGTAATCTGCTTTTTGGAATCTGTCAGCGTACCGTCAATATCAAGGACAATGAGACGGCAAGGCTTTTTATGAAGCTTCCATAAATAAAGCACCAAATCCTGCGGACGTTCAAGATAAATATCCGCACCTTCAAATTCCTCTTTTTTTCCGTAGCCGTAAAGACACGCCGCAAACGGAATATGATTTGTCCTTGCCGCATGACCGTCAAAATATCTGTCACCGACCATCAGCGCAAAATCCGGCGTCTGCTCCGCAAGAAGCTCACAAAGTGCCTCATCCTTTGTCTTTCCGACAGCCACAGGCTTTACAATATCAATCCATTCATAAATCCCAAGTTTTTGAAGCCGTTCTATAATATGGGCAAGATTTGCATTGTTTGAACAGACGGCTGTCATATAACCTTCCTTTTTAAGCCACTTCAAAAGCGGCGCTGCACCGTCAAAGGTCTCATAACAGTCATTGTATTTTCCGTGAATGTATGTCATGACTTTTTCCCAAAATACAGGGCCCTTTGTATCCGCCTCATCGCCAAAAAAACGGACATTCGTATCTTCGTCCTTTGCACCGAAGGTATCTATGATTTCTTCCCTCGTCACATCCGTCCGTCCCATATCCGCCAGTGCGTCGGCAATTGCCGGCACCGCGTAAGTGTCCGTCCTGTTTAACGTTCCGTCTAAATCAAAAACAATAAATCTTTTACTCATGAATGTACCTCTCTGAAAACTTTTAGGGCTGTCCTGCCCCTTTTAATATTCCATCTGACGATAATATCTTCTCGTCGTCAGCGGGTGATTTCTTTCTTTTTCTAAATGACAGCTTAATCTTTCTGTAATGACATACATAATCATTGGTGAAACGATTGTTCTGTATTCCTGTTTGGAGAACGGAAGTTCAATTTCTTTTGTATCAAAAATATTAATAACATCCGTCACCTTCTTCGAGAAGTTTAATACTCTGTCCATCAAAGGTCTTGTCTCATCCTCACCATAGAAAAGAATTAAGCTTGTATCTTTTTCAACAAGTTCCAGTGTTCCATGAAAATATTCTGCTGCATGAATGGATTTCGTTTTAATCCACTGCATCTCCTCAAGAATACACATCGCATAATCATAAGCTTCACCCCAAAGCATACCTGAACCGATCACCATATGGTACGGTGTATCTTTATGTTCTGCTGCCATCTTTGCGCATCTGTCCTCATATTGCTCTTTTGCTTTTAACAGATACGGCACAATTGCACTGTACTCTTTCATAAATACATCATAATCATCAAAACAGCCTGCATTTTTTAAAAATCTTGAAAGCAATGTAATCATATATGTGTAAATCGCCTCACACAGGCAGTCATCTTCCGCAAAACTGAAAAACTTATAATCTGCATATTGGCAAACCGGTGTATTGTCATTGGACACATAAACTAACGTTCTTGCACCGGCTTCTTTACAGAATTTAGCTGCTGCCACAATTTCTTTTGTATTTCCGCTTCGCGTTGAAAATACGCAGACGGAATCTTTTGTGAATTTCTTTGGCGGCGCCGCCATAAATTCTGCCGCAATCACACTATATGTCTCAATATCCGACACCTTATCCAGCCAAAACTTCATCGGAAGCGAGTGCGCGTACGTTCCTCCGCAGCCGATAAAGAAAATATTAGTATAACCTTCCTCACAAATCTTGTCAACCGCCGCCTCAATCTGAGGTCTTAAGGCAATCGCGTCACTCACAACCTTTTCATACCGTGGTACATTAAAATTAAACATATTTTTTCCTCCTTAAATATTTATTTTTTGTTATAATACATTATAATACAAGTTGTATTATAAATTGATTATCACGTTTTACTCAGGGCGGCTTATGCCGCCCTATAAAAAATGCACAATATTTATTTTACATATTCCGAAATTGGAATACCGCAGCCGTAAGCGCCTTTAATCTGACATGAATACCGTGCTCTTAAATTTCCCATACACATACTTATTTCAATAATATGCTTCATGGCATTTTCCCTGTTTTTCTCCGTAATAAAATTTCCCACTGCCGAATCAACCATTTTATCTAACCGCATTTTTTCTTCAATATACGTTGTGATAAATCCAGAAACCCATG
>USSL01000088.1 GCA_900557175.1 uncultured Eubacteriales bacterium | reverse complement strand
GATATGCTGAACATCATGGAGGCACACAATGCCCTGATGGCGTTGGAAAATATCCGCATTGCAAAGGAAATACGTAACAGTGTCAACCGGCAGGTGAACTGTGAGACGGCAAACATTAATAAGACAGTGTCTGCCGCGGTAAAGCAGGTTGAAGACATAACTTACATTAAGAATACGGTAGGCTTCGGGGAATTATCAGAAGCGCTGCAGGAGATGGCAATTCTGCGGCTGTCCTATCCGGAGGCCACCTTACAGGAGTTGGGTAAACTGCTAAGCACGCCTGTAAGTAAGTCAGGTGTCAATCATCGGTTACGAAAGTTAAGTCAAATAGCTAATGAGCTTAGAGGTGGGAATGAACCCATCTGAGTAAGAAAGGCGAGGTACGTTTTATGATTTCTAAAGATATTACAATTAGTATTCCAACAGGATTAGAAGCAAGACCGGTTGCTTTATTAGTACAGGTTGCCAGCCAGTATGAAAGCCGGATTTATGTGGAAATCGCAGAGAAGAAGGTTAATGCTAAGAGTATTATGGGGATGATGAGTCTTGGAATTGCAGAGGGCGAGACGTTGACAATTATTGCTGACGGTGCCGATGAAGAAAAAGCAGTTGAAGATATTACACGTTATTTAATGAAGACAGAATAAATGCAACAAAGTAAAGTATGATGGCTGTGCGGCTTGCCGCACAGCCTTTTCTAAAAATATAATAAAAAGACAGATTTTTGATTCGTAAAAGACAGAAGAAAGCGGGATTTGATGAGCAGTTATACAATAGAAAAATTTAATCAATTTGACGGCTTTGCAAAAGATATTGGTATAGTGATGACAAAAGTGGCCAACGGAGAGGCAGAAGGCTATATTGAACTTGAAAAACGGCATTTTAATCCAATCGGTTCAGTCCATGGCGGCTGCCTTTTTGCACTGGCAGATACGGTTGCCGGTTCGGCACTTGCATCGACCGGTGTGACATGTACGACGCTGTCATCGCATATTGAGTATTTAAAAGGTGCGATGGCCGGTGTGTCTCATAAAATTATCGCAGAGGGTGTGCCTGTGCGCGTCGGACGTAAAATTGCTGTTTATGAGGTATATATTAAAGACGAACATGGAACACTTCTTTGCAAGGTCGGCGTGGACTTTTTTATCATGTCGGACAAATATCAGTTCCGGTTTACAGACGGAGAGGAAAGGCAATGAAGAAAAAAAGTTGTATTAACGGTAACGTCTAATTTACGGCAGAAAGGAAGAAAGCATGAATTTTACGCATTTACATGTACATACGGAATACAGTCTTTTGGACGGTTCAAATAAAATAAAAGAGCTGATTGCCCGGGTTAAAGAGCTTGGCATGGACAGTGTGGCAATTACAGACCACGGTGTAATGTACGGTGTGATTGATTTTTACCGTGAAGCGAAAAAAAACGGTATTCATCCGGTGCTTGGCTGTGAAGTTTATGTGGCGCCGGGCTCAAGATTTGATAAAGAAAGCAAGGGCGGCCGTTATCATCATCTTGTGCTTCTTGCGGAGAATGATACAGGCTATCATAACCTGATGAAAATCGTGTCACGTGGTTTTACGGAGGGCTTTTATTATAAGCCGAGAATTGATAAAGCTTTGCTTCGGGAATACCATGAGGGTATTATTGCTTTAAGTGCCTGTCTTGCCGGAGAAATTCCGGATTATATTGAAAAGGGGCTTTATGACGAGGCGAAAAAGGCTGCTCTTGAGATGGAAGAAATCATGGGAAAGGGCAATTTCTTTTTGGAACTTCAAGATCACGGCATACCGATGCAGCGGACGGTGAATCAGGCGCTTTTGCGTCTTTCCCAGGAAACGGGCATTGAGCTTGTGGCGACAAATGATATTCATTATACATATGCGGAGGATGCCGAGCCTCATGACTTACTGCTTTGTATACAGACAGGGAAAAAAGTGGCAGACGAGGACAGAATGCGCTATGAGGGCGGTCAGTATTACGTGAAATCACCGGAGGAAATGTCCGGGCTTTTTCCGTATGCGCTGCAGGCGCTTGAAAATACACATAAAATCGCAATGCGCTGTCAGGTGGAAATTGAGTTTGGGCACTATAAGCTGCCACAGTTTCCGGTGCCGGAGGGCTATGATGCATGGAGCTACTTGCAAAAGCTTGCTTATGACGGCTTTAAGCAGCGTTATCCCGATGAACCGGAGGCGCTTTTAAAGCGTCTTGACTATGAACTAAATACGATTCAGTCGATGGGCTTTGTGGATTACTTTCTCATTGTGTGGGATTTTATTCATTATGCCCGCGAAAATGATATCAGCGTCGGTCCGGGACGAGGCTCGGCGGCGGGAAGTATTGTTTCCTATTGCCTTGGTATTACAAACCTTGATCCGATTAAGTACCAGCTCCTTTTTGAGCGTTTCTTAAACCCTCAGCGTGTAACAATGCCTGATATTGACGTTGATTTCTGCTTTGAGCGGCGTCAGGAGGTTATTGATTATGTTGTACGCAAATACGGCAAGGACAGAGTCGTACAGATTGTAACTTTCGGAACGATGGCGGCGAGAGCTGTTATCCGCGATGTGGGGCGCGTTCTTGATTTGCCTTATGCTTTTGTGGATTCAGTTGCAAAGATGATACCTACGGATCTCGGCATTACGATTGATAAGGCGTTAAAGCAGAATCCTGAATTTAAGGCTGCCTATGACAGCGATGAGCAGATTCATTACTTAGTTGACATGTCAAAGCGTCTTGAAGGCCTGCCGCGCCACGCGTCGATGCACGCAGCCGGTGTTGTTATCAGCCCGAAGGCTGTTGAAGAATACGTGCCGCTCTCAAAGGGCGCAGATGATGCGGTGACAACCCAGTTTACGATGACAACGCTTGAGGAACTGGGGCTTTTAAAGATGGACTTTTTAGGACTTCGGACGCTGACGGTCATTCAGAATGCAGTCCGCCTCATTAACCGCCGTCCGGGTGTCCGGCTGAATATTGATGAAATCAACTATGATGATAAAAATGTTTTTGATTTAATCAGTAGCGGAAAGACCGAAGGTATTTTCCAGCTTGAAAGCGCCGGGATGAAAAGCTTTATGAAGGAATTAAAGCCTCAGAGCCTTGAAGATATTATTGCAGGTATATCGCTTTACCGTCCGGGGCCGATGGACTTTATTCCAAGATATATTCAGGGTAAAAATAATCCGGAATCGATACATTATGAATGTCCGCAGCTTGAAGAAATATTGGCGCCGACCTATGGCTGTATCGTTTATCAGGAGCAGGTGATGCAGATCGTGATGCGGCTTGCCGGCTATGACCTTGGCCGAAGCGATCTTGTACGACGTGCCATGTCAAAGAAAAAGGCCGATGTGATGGCAAGGGAACGTGAATATTTTGTATACGGCAATGAGGAATATCATGTGCCGGGCTGTATTGCCAATGGTCTTGACGAGGCAACGGCCAATAAAATATTTGATGAGATGACGGATTTTGCAAAGTATGCTTTTAATAAGTCCCATGCGGCTGCCTATACGATTGTTTCCTATCAGACGGCGTGGCTCAAGTGCTATTATCCGGTGGAATTTATGGCAGCTTTAATGACGTCGGTCATTGACAAGTCATCAAAGGTTGCCGAGTATGTCATGGTCTGCCGTCAGATGGGCATTGAAATATTGCCGCCGGATATTAATGACGGAGAGCGGGATTTTTCTGTATCTGACGGAAAAATCCGATATGCTCTTTGCGCCATTAAAAGCATCGGAAAAAGCTTTATTGAGGGAATGGTGGCAGAGAGAAATTACGGTGGGCCGTTTAAAAGTATGCAGGAATTTTGCGAGCGTATGTATGGCAGGGATTTGAATAAGCGGGCGATTGAAAATCTTATTAAGGCCGGTGCTTTTGACAGTCTCGGACATACGCGCCGCCAGCAGATGATGGTTTATGCAAGTCTTCTTGACGGTGTAGCCAATGATAAGAAAAAAGCAATGACCGGTCAGATGAGCCTTTTTGATTTTGTCAGTGAGGAAGAAAAAGAAAGCTTTATTGTAAAATATCCGGATGTCGGTGAGTACGATAAAGGTGATATGCTTGCTTTTGAAAAAGAAGTGCTCGGCATTTATGTCAGCGGACATCCGCTGGAGGAATATGCGGCGGCGCTTCAGAGTCAGACAACGGCAGTGACAACGGATTTTAATACGGATGAGGAAACCGGTGAAACAAGGGTGAAGGACGGACAGGTTGTCACCATCGGCGGCATGATTGATTCAAAAACAGTCAAGGTGACAAAAAATAACCGAATGATGGCTTTTCTGAATGTGGAGGATTTATATGGCACTGTGGAGGTCATTGTATTTCCAAATGACTATGAAAAAAATAAAAATCTTCTCAGTGACGATGAAAAGATTCTCGTGCGGGGACGTGTTTCTGCCAGTGAGGAGCAGCAGGCAAAGCTTGTGTGTGAGAAAGTCATGCCGCTTAAACAGGCGCCGAGGCAGCTTTGGATTCAATTTGAAGAAAAACAGGAATTTTTAAGAAATGAACAAAAATTGTATGATATTATTGTGAATCATGACGGTGATGATGAAATTATTGTCTTTTGTAAGGCGGAAAAAGCGATAAAAAAAATGCCAAAATCCAATAATATTCATATAAATGACGAGATTACAGAAAAATTTAAAGCGGCCTTTGGTGAGGCAAATATAAGAATCACACAATCCATCTTGAAAAACTAAAAAAAATCGTATAGAATAGGTAATGGCATGAGCGAGCAGAAGATAAAAACGATTGGTGTTTTAACAAGCGGCGGAGATGCGCCGGGAATGAATGCTGCAATTCGTGCGGTCGTCAGAACAGCAGTTGCCTATGGCTGTAAGGTCAAAGGTATTCAGAGAGGTTATGCAGGTCTTCTTGATGAAGAAATTATTGATATGGACGTATCAAGCGTATCAGATATTCTTCAGAGAGGCGGTACAATTCTTTATACAGCAAGATGTCCGGAATTCCGTTCACCGGAATATCAGGAAAAGGGCGCAGAGATTTGCCGCAAGCACGGCATTGACGGTATGATTGTCATTGGCGGTGACGGTTCTTTCCAGGGCGCGCAGAAGCTTTCAAGACTGGGCATCAATACAATCGGTGTTCCGGGAACAATCGACCTTGATATCGCCTGCACAGAGTATACTGTAGGTTTTGATACAGCGGTAAATACAGCAATGGAAGCAATCGATAAGGTGCGTGATACATCAACATCCCATGAGCGCTGCAGTATTATCGAGGTTATGGGAAGAAGCGCCGGCTATATTGCATTATGGTGCGGTATTGCAAATGGTGCGGAGGATATTCTTCTTCCTGAAATGTATGATTATGATGAGAATGCGATTATCGATAACATTATCAAAAATAAAAAGCGCGGCAAAAAGCATCATATTATTGTCAATGCTGAGGGTATCGGCCATTCAGCAAGTATGGCAAAGCGTATTGAGGCAGCAACAGGCGTGGAGACGCGTGCTACAATTTTAGGTCATCTTCAGAGAGGCGGAAGTCCGACAGCAAAGGACAGAGTTTATGCGTCAATGATGGGCGCTTATGCCGTTGATGCTTTAGTGTCAGGAAAGACAAACCGTGTCATTGCTTACAAGCACGGCGAGTATGTGGACTACGATATTGAGGAAGCACTTGCAATGAAAAAGGATATCGATCCGTTCCAGTACAGCATTTCAAAAATTTTATCAATCTGATGATAAAAAGCCTTTGTCAGGAGAATATACTGACAGGGGCTTTTGTTTTCTTTCTTGCTATACGTATGGATTGGTGCTATAATACACGATGATATATAGAAAGTTCAATATATGGAGGAAATCATCAGTATGGATGATACAGAAGTCAAAAAACCGCGTTGGCGGCGTATGACAACAACGCAGATTATTGCATGTGGTTTTATTATTATGATTTTAACCGGTGCGCTGCTTCTGACTTTGCCGATTGCTTCGGCAGACGGGACATGGACAGATTTTGTCGATGCCCTTTTTACATCGACGACAGCAAGCTGTGTGACCGGACTTGTGACGGTCAATACACTGGCACACTGGAGCTTTTTCGGACATGTCGTTATTTTGTTTTTGATCCAGTTTGGCGGGCTTGGCGTTATTACGTTTACAACGATTTTCCTTTTGGTTTTAGGAAAGAGAATTACGCTGCGCCAGCGTATGCTTATTCAGGATGCTTATAATCTGAACACATTGCGGGGGCTTGTCAAGCTGACACTTAAGGTCATTAAGGGAACATTAATATTTGAAGGTGCCGGCGCGCTGCTTCTGATGATAAAGTTTGTTCCGGATTTTGGCTTTATTCAGGGCATATGGAAATCTATTTTTACATCGGTCAGCGCTTTTTGCAATGCAGGCATTGATATTATCGGCGCTTCAAGTCTTGAACCGTACAGAGACAGTATTATTGTCAATGTGACAGTGATGGCACTCATTATTGTCGGCGGCATCGGCTTTTTCGTATGGTGGGATGTGCTTGATGCGTCGGCGCGGATGAAAACAGAACGGTTTTCAATCCGGGGTTTTTGGCGGAAACTGTCGCTTCATGCAAAGCTTGTCATTACAATTACGGCGGTGCTGATTCTGACAGGCGCACTGTTTATACTGATTATGGATTTTAATAATCCGAAGTCGCTTGGACCGCTGCCGTTTCATGAAAAGGTGATGGCGTCCTTTTTCCAGTCAGTGACGGTGAGAACAGCGGGCTTTCAGACAATGCTTCAGGAAAATTTCTCGACGGAATCCCAGTTTATGTCGATGGTGCTTATGTTTATCGGCGGTTCACCGGGCGGTACGGCCGGCGGTGTCAAGACAGTGACTGTCGGTATGATTTATTTAAGCGTTTTGTCGCTGCTTCACGGACGGAAAAATGCAGAGGTATTTCACAGACGGATTTCCAATGAAACAGTTCTAAAAGGAATGTCAGTCGTTGTCATCAGTATGACAACATTGCTTTTAAGTACAATGGCACTTTCTATTGCAATGCCGGGTTCACATATTTTAGATATTGCCTATGAGACAACGTC
>USSL01000087.1 GCA_900557175.1 uncultured Eubacteriales bacterium | reverse complement strand
TACCGTCCGGACGCCGAATATCATGAGGGCCGCGGTGTATGGAATATTAAGGTTGATATCGCACTGCCTTGTGCAACACAAAACGAGCTTCATTTAGATGACGCAAAAGCTTTAGTTGCCAACGGCTGTAAAGTTGTTGCCGAAGGCGCCAACATGCCGACAACACTTGAAGCAACAGAATATTTACAGGCAAACGGCGTTTACTTTGCACCGGGCAAGGCAGCCAATGCCGGCGGCGTTGCCACAAGCGCACTTGAAATGAGCCAGAACAGTATGCGTTACAGCTGGACTTTTGAAGAAGTTGACGCTAAATTAAAACAAATTATGGTGGATATTTTCCATAACATTGATGATGCCGCAAAAGAATACGGCGTTGAAAATAACTTCGTTGCAGGCGCTAATATTGCAGGCTTTAAAAAGGTTGCAGATGCTATGCTTGCTCACGGTATTGTATAATTTTGAATATTCATTTTATTGAACAGAAGGCAGTGTTTGTTATGGCAACACTGCCTTTTACACGGGTTGTATTCAGTTATTTTAAAATACAATTAATATTTTTCAGTTATTTTAAAATTGTTTCTCACCGCGAGAAACAATTTTTCACATAAAAAAACATAAAAAAGTCCTTTTTTCTCGTTGTCTATTCATTAAAAATATGATAGAATAACGATGGATTTTTAGAATATATTCATGTTAAAGAAAGGGTAAGGTAGACTATGAAAAGAGAAGACATTCACAAAGTACTGATTATCGGCTCAGGCCCTATTATTATCGGACAGGCATGTGAATTTGATTATTCGGGAACACAGGCCTGCAAGGCTCTTAAAAATCTTGGTTATGAAATTGTTTTAGTTAATTCTAATCCGGCAACTATTATGACAGACCCTGACACGGCAGATATTACTTACATTGAACCATTAAACGTAGAGCGTTTGGAACAAATTATCGCTAAAGAACGTCCTGACGCCCTGCTTCCTAATCTTGGCGGCCAGTCGGGTCTTAATCTTTGCGCTGAATTAAATAAAGCCGGCGTTCTTGACAAATATAATGTAAAAGTTATCGGCGTTCAGGTCGATGCTATCGAACGCGGCGAAGACAGAATTGAATTTAAAAAAGCAATGAATGAACTCGGCATTGAAATGGCCCGAAGTGAAGTTGCCTACTCTGTTGATGAAGCACTTGCCATTGCAGATAAACTCGGTTATCCGGTTGTTCTCCGTCCCGCTTATACGATGGGCGGCGCCGGCGGCGGTCTTGTATACAATACTGAAGAATTAAAGACAGTGTGTGCAAGAGGCTTACAGGCTTCTTTGGTCGGACAGGTTCTTGTTGAGGAATCCATTCTCGGATGGGAAGAACTTGAAGTCGAAGTTGTCAGAGACGCTAAAAATAACATGATCACAGTTTGTATGATTGAGAATATCGATCCGCTTGGTGTGCATACAGGCGACTCCTTCTGTTCCGCACCGATGCTTACGATTTCCGAAGATGTTCAAAAAGAACTTCAGCGTCAGGCTTACAAAATTGTTGAGTCTGTTCAGGTTATCGGCGGTACAAACGTACAGTTTGCCCATGATCCTGTTTCAGGACGTATTATCGTTATCGAAATCAACCCGAGAACATCCCGTTCATCAGCCCTTGCAAGTAAGGCGACAGGTTTCCCGATTGCCCTTGTTTCAGCGATGCTTGCCAGCGGCCTTACACTGGATGAAATTCCTTGCGGCAAATATGGCACACTGGATAAATATGTACCGGACGGCGATTATATTGTAATTAAATTTGCAAGATGGGCATTTGAAAAGTTCAAAGGTGTCGAAGATCACCTCGGCACACAGATGCGCGCTGTCGGCGAAGTTATGAGTATCGGCAAAACTTATAAGGAAGCTTTCCAGAAAGCTATCCGAAGCCTTGAAAACGGCAGATACGGTCTTGGCAACGTGAAAGATTTTGGTCAGAAAGACAAAACAGAGCTCCTTAAAATGCTTGCGACACCGACAAGCGAACGCCATTTCATTATGTACGAAGCTTTAAGAAAAGGTGCAACTGTTGAAGAAATTCATAACCTTACAAAGGTTAAGCACTACTTCATCGAACAGATGAAAGAGCTTGTTGAGGAAGAAGAAGCATTAAAGAAAAATGCAGGCACACTTCCGGCACCGGAAGTATTAAAGCAGGCAAAGCTTGACGGCTTCTCAGATAAATATTTAAGTCAGATTTTAAATGTCAGCGAAGATGACATCCGCAATGAGCGTATCGGCAACGGCATTGTTGAAGCATGGGAGGGCGTTCATGTCAGCAGCACAAAGGATTCCGCTTACTACTACTCAAGCTACCATATTAAGGATGAAAGCCCTGTGAACACAGATAAACCTAAGATTATGATTTTAGGCGGCGGCCCGAACAGAATCGGTCAGGGTATCGAATTTGACTACTGCTGCGTTCATGCTGCAAAAGCATTAAAAGAACTTGGCTTTGAGACAATTATCGTCAACTGTAACCCTGAAACAGTGTCTACAGACTACGATACATCCGATAAATTATACTTTGAGCCATTAACACTTGAAGATGTGTTAAGTATTCATGAAAAAGAAAAACCAATCGGTGTGATTGCACAGTTCGGCGGACAGACACCTTTAAACCTTGCTGCTGACTTAAAGAAGGCCGGCGTCAATATTCTCGGTACAACACCTGAGACAATCGACCTTGCAGAGGATAGAGACCTTTTCCGTGAAATGATGGACAAACTTGAGATTCCGATGCCGGAATCAGGCATGGCTGTCACAGCTGATGACGCGCTTGCCATTGCCAATAAGATTGGCTACCCGGTCATGGTTCGTCCTTCCTATGTTCTCGGCGGCCGCGGTATGGAAGTTGTTTATGATGACGAGGCATTAAGATTCTACATGAATGCCGCAGTTGGCGTGACACCGGACAGACCGATCCTCATTGACCGTTTCCTTCACCATGCGACAGAGTGTGAGGCAGATGCCATCAGCGATGGT
Source organism: uncultured Eubacteriales bacterium (assembly GCA_900557175.1). Lineage (GTDB taxonomy): Bacteria > Bacillota > Clostridia > Lachnospirales > Lachnospiraceae > Scybalocola_A. The sequence continues at coordinate 4,077 of USSL01000087.1, read as the reverse complement.
ACAAACGTATTCGTCCCTTCAGTTATGGAACATATCGAGCTTGCCGGTGTCCACTCCGGTGACTCCGCCTGCATCCTTCCTCCGAAGAATCTTTCTGAGGAGCAGATTGCAACAATCAAGGATTATACAAAGCGTATTGCAAGTGAGATGAACGTTGTAGGCCTTATGAATATGCAGTATGCGATTGAAGACGGCAAGGTTTATGTTCTTGAAGCAAACCCAAGAGCATCGAGAACAGTGCCTTTAGTATCTAAAGTATGCGGCATTAACATGGTTAAGATTGCAACAGATATTATGACTGCGCCATACACAGGCCATAAGTCTCCAGTCACAGAATTAAGAGAGAAGAAGTTTTCACATTACGGTGTTAAGGAAGCTGTCTTCCCATTCAATATGTTCCCTGAGGTCGATCCGCTCTTAGGACCTGAGATGCGTTCCACAGGTGAAGTTTTAGGCCTTTCACCGGACTTTGGCGATGCTTTCTATAAAGCTCAGGAAGCAACACAGAGCAAGCTTCCGCTTTCAGGCACAGTGCTTATTTCCGTCAACGACAGAGATAAGGCTGAGGTTGTTGAGATTGCAAAGGGCTTCCACGACTGCGGCTTCACAATCGTTGCCACAGGACGCACATGCGACTTAATTAACAGTGCCGGCATCCCTGCTTCTAAGGTTGCGAAGCTTAAAGAAGGACGTCCGAACGTTCTTGATAAAATTACAAATAAGGAAATCCAGATTATTGTCAACACACCTGTCGGCAATAAGAAAGGTGCTACAGATGACAGCTACATCCGTAAAGCTGCCATCAAAGGCAAGATTCCTTATGTCACAACAATGGCTGCTGCAAAGGCTGCTGTTGAAGGCATTAAATCCATGATTCGCGACAAACAGCTTCCTGTAAAATCATTGCAGGAATTCCACGCACAGATTACGGATAAATAAACTGTAGGATAAATTTAAATAAGAGAGAGTCTCTGTAAATTTTGCCGGCGTGCTTCCAAATGCACGCCGGGCAAAACCCACAGAGACTCTCTCTTTTTCTGATTATTTTTAATTTTTAATATATCTTTGGTTTCTGCTGCTTGGTTTGTCGGGAATTGTCATTTTGATAAAGTTTAATTGGATTGCGGGATGCAGATAATTTCTGCGGAAGCCCTCTCTTGATTTCAATTCCAGTTTATCCATCAGTGTTTTGCTTGTGTACGGAATGTCGTCTTCCATAACTTCAAGCAATTTTTTAATATTTTCGGGCAGATGTTCCTTCTCCGCGCCGGACTGCCTTTACAGCATTATTCCCCTCCGCCGCAGTGCGATCCTCACGGAGTGTTTTTTGTTTCTTACTTCTTTTTGTTTACTTTACCAGCGCCTGATTTACTTTTTCTACAAATTTCTGCCATTCCTCATAGCTTACGACGCCTGAGGCACCCATGTCTAAAAATGTTTTTGCCGGCCAAAATGCCCATGCGAGGGACGCTTCAACGCGCGCGTCAATCTGTTCTCTTTTCAGCAATCCTTTTTCCACAAGAAAATCAAAGAGCATCATTTTTCCTCTCTCTGTCTCAAAAATTTCATGGAAACCGCAGTCTTCTTTTAAAAGTCTTACAGGCTGTTTCTGTGCCTTGATTTCCACCGCTGCACTAAGGCGTATATCGCGGCTTGATGCGGCAGCCTCGACTGTATAAACACTGTTTTCTGTCACCCAGCGGCATAAATCCGCATCATAATAAGCAAAGTCACGGCCGCTTAATTCAAACGTTACCGTCTTCGTCTCGCCGGCTTTCAGCGAAATCTTCTCAAAGGCCTTAAGCTCCCGCACCGGTCTCGGCAAACGCGCGTCTTTCTTTGGTGCGATGTAAAGCTGAACGCACTCTTTTCCGTCATAAGCGCCTGTATTTTTAATATCCACAGAAACTAAAACACGAAGTTCCTCCGCAGTTTCACTGACATTTGCCGTAAGATTGCTGTACTCAAAAGATGTATAGGATAAACCGAAGCCAAACGGATAGCGCGGCTGTATCTGCTTCTTGTCATAATATCTGTAGCCCACATAAATATCTTCATTATAAGGAATTTCGTAAATATTTCCATCAAAACCAAGATAGGCCGGTGTATCGGAAAGCTTTACCGGAACTGTCGCAGACAGTTTTCCCGACGGATTTTCCCGTCCCGATAAAATATGTGCGAGCGCCATACCCATGCCTTCGCCGCTGTACCATATATCAAGTACGGCGTCAACCTTATCTGCCCAGTCCATCTCACACACGTCGCCGTTTGCAAGGACAACAATCACCTTTTTACCGAGCGCTGCCATCCGCTCAATACATTCGCGGTGTCCGCGCGGCAGCGACATATCCTTGCGGTTGTAGTCGTCGTCTTCTCCCGGCAGGAAAGTACCGGCCATAACAATCACGACGTCAGCCGCTTTTGCTGTGTTTTCAGCTTCCAAAAGCAATTCCTCTGTCGTCGTTCCGTCAGCCTCATATCCCTTGGCATAAGTGAATGTCAGCCGGTCTTTAAACGTCTTTTCCATGCACTCGTACGGAATATCAACCTGCTGTGCGCGGACAATGGCACAGCCTGTGCCCTGATATACCGGCGCTTTTGCAAGAAGACCGATGACAGCCGCTTTTTTTATTTTTTCAGTATTCAAAGGCAGTATATTTTCCTCATTTTTCAAAAGAACCATCGACTCAGCCGCCGCGCTCTGAGCCAGCTTATGATGCGCCTCAAAATCAACACTGTCTCTCTCTTTTTCCCATGATTTAAGCTTAAAAACGGTACTCAAAATACGTCTGACGCGCTCGTCTACAAAGTCCTCGGAAATCTTTCCGTCCAGCACAGCCTGCTCAAGATGTTTTGAAGATGTCAATGCCATCGGCATCTGCAGATCAACACCGCCGCGGCTTGCCGCCACTGAATCTTTCACTGCGCCCCAGTCGCAGATGACCATGCCGTCAAAGCCCCATTCATTTTTAAGAATATCCCGTACAAGGCGCGTATCGCCGCTGCATTCCTCGCCGTTGACCTGATTGTAAGCTGTCATCACACACGTCGGCGCAGACTTTTTAACAACACGCTCATACGGCACAAGATAGATTTCCCTCAGCGCTCTCTCCGAAACAATCGTGTTGACTCTCGTCCTTCTTGTATCTGAGTTATGGCAGGCATAATGCTTCATACATGTGCCAACGCCCTCACTCTGAACACCTTTGACGATGGCCGCCGCCATATCACCGGCAAGACACGGATCTTCTGAATAATACTCAAAATTTCTTGCCGTCAGCGGGTGACGTCTCGTATTTAAGCCCGGTCCAAGCAAAAGATTAATGCCCAGCTTCTGACATTCTTCGGCAATCGCCCCGCCGATTTTTTCAATCAATGCCTTATTCCATGAGCAGGCAATGGCAGAGCCTGACGGAAAGGCTGTCGCCTCATAAGTTCTCTCCATCGCATCATCATCGTCAAAACGACCGCTTAAGCTTTCATAAAAGGATTCTGCCCCAGAAAGAGAAACCGCCCCGTCCTCATCCGAGCCTTTCTGAAAACGCACGCCGCTTGTACCGTCGCTCATGCGGATTGACGGTATACCATGCTGCGGATAGTCCTTTGTCTGCCATGAATTTTTCCCTGTACATAACATTACCTTCTCATGAAGTGTCATTTTTTCAATTATTTTATCAATATTCACGCCATATCCTCCTAAATACGAATTTCCTATATCATAAAATAAGAACTGCCGCAAACCTGAAGTTTTTAACATTCATCTGCGGCAGCTCATCTTTGTAAAATTTTCTTCTCAGATTATTTTTTCAAATTATCCCACTGCTGCTGAAGTTCCTGTAAAAATTCATCAACAGAAGCTTTGCCGGCAACTAATCTCTGAACAGCTTCGCCGGCTGCCTGATTAAATCCGTCCGGATAGAATGAATAGTAGAATCCGTATGTCTTTCCTTCCTGAACATATTTAGACACATCTGTACCTAAATCACCGATACTTTCAGCATCTGCCTAGAAATTTGTAAATGCCGGAATTAACTGTAAGTCCTTTGTCATACATGACTGCCCTTCTTCTGTCGTTGC
>USSL01000086.1 GCA_900557175.1 uncultured Eubacteriales bacterium | reverse complement strand
AAGCAGGGCGCCGATAGTTGTCGGTATAAGACAGACAAGTAATGCAACCATTGTTGCAATCGGAATATGAACACCCGTATATTGTGCAAGCGGATACAGTGTCACAATAACGATAATAAAAATTACTGTTAAGCTAATCAGCAATATATTTAATGCGATTTCATTGGGCGTTTTCTTTCTTGAAGCGCCCTCAACAAGGGAAATCATTTTATCAAGGAAAGACGCACCCGGCTCCGATGTGATTCTTATTTTCAGCCAGTCGCTGACAACCATCGTACCGCCGGTCACCGATGAGAAATCACCGCCGGATTCTCTTGTGACCGGTGCGGATTCGCCTGTAATGGCCGACTCGTCGACCGAAGCGATACCTTCAATGACCTCGCCGTCATTTGGGATTGTCTCATTGGCATAAACAATGACAACATCTCCCTTTTTTAACTCAGAAGCGCTGACTTCCCTTGTGCTGCCATCTTTTAAAATCAGATGCGCCGTCGTATCCTTTTTCGTCTTTTTCAGCGTCTCTGCCTGAGCCTTGCCTCGTCCTTCCGCAACCGCCTCTGCAAAGTTTGCAAAGAGCACTGTCACAAATAGAATCGCCGCAACAATACCGTTATAAATTCTCAAATCACTTGAATCCCCGAATACCGTCGGGAAAAAAGTCATCATCAGTACAATGACAAAACCTATTTCAACAACAAACATCACCGGATTTTTAATCATATATCTCGGATCTAATTTTTTAAAAGCGCCAATAATTGAACTTTTTAAGATGTCCTTTGTGATGAATTTTGTTTTATTTTCCTTTTTAGCCATCTTCATTCTTCCTTTCCGGCATGATTTACGGCATCCAAAGCGTCAAATGCTCTGCGATTGGTCCAAGCGCCAGCGCCGGTAAAAATGTCAATGCCGCAAAAATATATACGATAAATACTAATACAAGGGTAAAAATTACATTATCTGTTCTCAGCGTTCCGACCGTCTCATTCATCTTCCGTTTTGCAAGAAGACTTCCGGCAATGGCAAGCTGAGCTGCGATTGCTATATATCTTCCGAAGAACATTGCAAGTCCGGCTGTAATGTTCCAGAAATAGCTGTTGTCTGCAAGTCCCTCAAAGCCTGAACCGTTATTGGCTGCCGACGACGCATATTCGTAAAGCACCTGCGTCAGTCCATGGAAGCCCGGATTTGTAATACCCTCAAGTCCGGCCGATGACGCCACTGCAAGCGCCGAAAAACCGAGAATTAAAAGCGGATGAACAATAAGCACAATAGCGACAAGCTTCATCTCTTTACCTTCTATCTTCTTTCCGAGATATTCCGGCGTACGCCCAATCATAAGACCGCATATAAATACAGTCAGAATCACGTACATAAGCATATTCATCAGACCGACGCCCTTGCCTCCGAAAACACAGTTGAGCATCATATTTAAAAGCGGTACAAAGCCGCCCATCGGCGTCAATGTATCATGCATATTGTTGACCGTTCCTGTCGTAAACGATGTCGTTACCGTTGTAAAAAGTGATGACTGGGCAATGCCGAACCGGACCTCCTTGCCCTCCATGCTGCCCATCTCCTGACTTAATCCCGCCTGCTCAAGCGCCGGATTTCCCGCAGATTCCGATGTAAAACAAAGCGTCAGGCTGATTAAAAAAATCATAGACATTGCCGCAAAAATAACTCGTCCCTGAGAGCCAAAAATAACTCTTTTCTTTGCCGCCGGCAGCAGTGCATTCTTTTCTGCAGCCGCCTCTTTTCTGCGGTCATGCACCATACGCCCAAAGGTAATAACACAGGCACCCGGAAGAAGCATCATAGAAATCAGCTCTGCAATATTGGATATAATCGTCGGATTTTCAAATGGCGTTGCCGAGTTGGCGCCGAAAAAGCCGCCGCCGTTTGTTCCGATATGCTTAATGGATTCCAGCGCCGCCACCGGTCCCATCGCCAAATCCTGCTTCGTACCCTCAATCGTCCCGACAGTAATATTTTCAATAAAGTTCTGAGGCACGCCCTGACTGACTAAAAGCAGACCGACGATAAATGCAAACGGAATTAAAATACGTGTCGTAATTCTCACCATATCTTCGTAAAAGTTACCGAGATCCTTTCGTCCTCCCGCAAGTCCCCGGCAGAACGCCATACATGCGGCATAACCGCTGGCTGCCGATGTAAACATCATAAAGATAATAACAAATACCTGCGAAAAATAGCTCAGCCCCGACTCACCGGAATAATGCTGCAAGTTTGTATTTGTCATAAAGCTTATGATTGTATTAAACGAAAGTGTGGACTCCATGCCTTCAATGCCATTTGGATTGGCAAATAAAATACCCTGAAGTCTTAAAACCAAATAGCCGACGCCAATCATCACCGCATTTGTCATCAAAAGATTTAATGCGTACTGCTTCCAGTCCATACCGGCCCGGCTTATTTTAAATACCTTGTAGATAGCGCCGTCCACTCTGTTAAACACAGCGTCGGCAAAGGTTTTCTGATTTGTCGCGATGTGATACATATAGGTACCCACCGGAATCACAAGTGCCGCAAATATTGCCAGCGTTACGATAATTTGTAACATACCTTAAAGCCTCCTGTTTTATTTTCTTTTTCACTTCTTTTTAGGCGTAACCTGCGCTTCACACCAGTCAATAAACAGCCTGACAGACAAAACACAGACAAGCAGCACTGCTGCCATAAGCAAATCCATCATCTTTACTCCCTCCTTCTTAGTTCGCTATTAAATCTACCACAAAGCATTTAAAGACAGTGTTAAGTATTGGCAAATGGCATAAAGATAGTATAAAGATAAAGAAAAAACTGCCATCACACGATTATTAAATTAAATCCAAAAATTCTTAAATTCATTTCTCAGCACTTTTGTACATACTTCTTCGCCCTCGCGCGCAAGCTTTTCCTCATCAACACCTGTCAAATGACCATCTTTGTAAACAACCTTACCGTTGACCATCGTCATCCATACAGGTCCTGTAACACCGACTCTCGCCAGCATATTTTTAGGATCATGAAGCGCGCCTGTAAGCTCAAGCTTATTCGTATCGATCATAAAGAGGTCTGCGCCCTTTTCAATTTCAAGAGAACCAAGCTCCGGACGTCCGAGCATCTTGGCACCGTTGATTGTGGCAACCTTTAACATATCGTAGGCTGATGTACAGCCGCCTCTTTCTTTTGTGTGATAGGACTGCATCAAGTAAGCCATACGCAGAGCGTCAAGCTCGTTGGAGCTGTCGTTTGTCGCAGAGCCGTCACAGCCAAGGCTGACTAAAATGCCCATTTCTGTCAATTTCTTAATGTCAAGAATCGGAAAACCGCCAAGAACAGCCGGGGCCGGACAGTGAGAAATACCTGTCTTCGTCTCTGCGAGCACCTTGTATTCCTCCGGTGTCAATTCCCATGCATGAGCACAGAAAACATCTTCGCCGACAAAACCCATCTCACGGCACCATTCTACAGTTCTCACACCATAACGTTCTTTGATGCCCTCGCTCTCACCTTCGCCGAGATGTGTGTGAAGGCGCACACCCTTATCTCTTGCCAGCTTTAAGGATTCAACGAAAGTATCCTTATAGCAGTTAATCGGCTGGCACGGTGCGACAATAATCTGATTCATCGCATACGGCGCTGCATCATGATATTTATCAATCAGGCGCTCACAGTCTTTAATAAACTCGTCTGTAGACTCAACCATTGCCGCCGGAATAGAACTTCCCTTTTCTCTAGGCAGTGTATTGCCGCCGCGGCCGGCGCTGTAACGGATACCAAGCTGTGCTGCCGCCTCCATCTGTCTGTCCACAGGACGTTTGCCCGTCGCCGTTGTGTAGCAATACTGATGATCAAAGGCTGTTGTACAGCCGTGCTTTAACAGATCAGCCATCGCCGTCAGCGAAGAATAGTAAATGACATTATCATCAATTTTCTGGAAAATACGGTAAATCTTATCAATCCAATCCATCACTGTCAGATTCGGATAATCAATCGTTGTCATATTGCGGACAAAGGTCTGGAAGAAATGATGATGTGTATTGACAAGTCCCGGATAAACAAACTTGCCCGATGCATCAATCACCTCTGCGTCCTCTGCCTTAATATCTTTGCCGATTGCCGCGATCTTCGGTCCGTCAATCAGCATATCACTGTCATAAAATACATTATCCTTCTCATCGCATGTCACGATGGCTTTTGCATTCTTAATTAAAATCTTACTCATTTGTAATATCCCCTTTCATTTCAAAGAGCAATCTTTGCTCTCCTGCACCTTCTGTCTTATCTGGAACCTCTGATATACGGCTTTGAAAGACTTTCCGGCTCATTGCTGCGTCCGATAGAGCCAAGCAGCGCAATCAGCGTAATAATATACGGAAGCATGGCAAGCGCCTGAGTCGGCAGAGGCACGCCAAGTGCCTGGAGACGAATCTGAAGCGCATTGGCGCCGCCGAAAACAAGTGCGGCGCCGAAGCTGCCAAGCGGAGTATACCGGCCTAAAATAACGGCGGCAAGCGCAATATAACCACGTCCGGAAATCATATTTTCCGAGAACTTTCCAAGCTGTACAAGAACAAGTACGGCGCCGCCGATACCGCCCATAATACCATTGACAATAATAGCAATCCACTGATATTTATAAACAGAGATGCCCGCCGCATCAGCGGCTCTCGGATGCTCGCCGATTGATGAAAAGGCAAGTCCCGCCGACGTCTTCTTATAAAATACAATCGCTAAAATCACAAGCACATAAACAAGATATGTCATAATATCCTGATTAAAAAGCGCCTCTCCAATTACCGGAATATCCGACAGCACAGGAATTTTAATTGTTTCCAGTGTTGCCACCTGCTGATAAGACTGTCCCTCGCTCATCAGTTTATAGCCAAAGCTTGTCACACCAAGCATAAATATGTTTAGCGCAATACCGCTGACAGACTGATTCTGTGCCAGCTTAATACATAAAAAGCCATGAATCAGGCTGACAAGACAGCCGCCGAGCATACCGCAGATTAAACCGACAATCGTGCTTCCGCTGTAAAAAGCGCCGACAAAAGAGAAAAACGCACCGCTGAGCATAACGCCCTCCATGCCGATATTTAAAATACCGGCACGTTCCAGAAAAACTTCACCGAGGGCGGCATAAATTAACGGTACAGCCATACGGACAGCCGCCGTAAAAAATGCTGTAAAAAAAGTCAATGTAAAAATCTGTTCTAACATAACCGCACCTCCTTAATTCTTTTCTTTCTTTTTAAAGGTTGAAAGGTGGAACATCTTTCTTCCGAGGACAAGCAGCACGACAAGTCCGACTAAAATGCTGACAATGGCTGACGGAATACCAAGCTGGCGCTGCATAGAATTTGCGCCGACCTGCATAGTTGCAAAACCGATCGCTGCAATTAAAACGCCAATCGGGTTATTTGAAGCAATCAGCGCAATTAATACCGCCGTATAACCACAGTCCGAAGAAATACCCTCAATCAGCTTCTTTTGAATACCGATAACCTCAATCACACCGGCAAGACCGGCAAGACCGCCGCTTAAGAAAGCGGAAATAACAATATTTTTCATCACAGAAATACCTGTGCACTTAGCCGCTCTTTTATTAAAGCCGACAACCTTGATTTCATAGCCGACCTTTGTCTTCTCCATAAGCACCCACACAATAATGACTGCGGCAACAGCAATAATAATGCCGGCATTCAGACGTGTCGGCGGCATAAGAAGCTTTAACGCCGCTGAAGACTCGATGCGCGCCGACTGAGGCACCGTGCCGGCCGGATCCATGAGAAATGTTCTCACGGCAATGCCTAAAAAGTTGATGGCAATATAATTTAACATAATTGTCACGATAATTTCCGAAATGCCGAACTTCGCCTTAAAAATCGCCGCAATTAACGCCCAAAGTCCACCGCAGATAAATCCTGCAAGCATTGAAAGCACAATTCTTGCCGGTCCCGGCACACCCGTTAAGTTTAAAGCAACAGCTGCCGCCGCAATAGCACCCATATAAAACTGACCTTCGGCGCCAATATTGAAGAAACCTGTTCTGAAGGCAACTGCACAGCCGAGTCCTGTAAGAATTAACGGCGTCGCCTTGACAAATACTTCTGCAAAGCTGCTGGCATTACCAAAAATACCATTAAAAAACATCTTGTAGCCTTCTGCCGGACTGACATTGCAAAGCAGCATCATCACTGTACCGACAGCGACAGTGATCAGTATAATCCATACAATATCTAATAGTTGTTTTTTCTTACTCATACCGCTGTCTCCTCTCCTGTAATGCCGCCCATAAGCAGTCCGAGCTTATCTAATGTAATATCGCTATGTTCGAGTACACCGGCAATTTTGCCGCCAAACATTACGGCTACTCTGTCGGAAAGCTGCATAATTTCCTCCAAATCCGCGGAAATTAAAATAACACTCTTTCCTAAATTGCGCTGCTCCATAAGCACTTTTCTGACAAACTCTGTAGCGCCGATATCAAGTCCTCTTGTCGGCTGACTTGCAATAATCAGGCTTGCTTTATCCGTAATCTCTCTCGCAAGCACAACCTTCTGCTGATTACCGCCGGACATCAGCTTTACAGGCGTATCGCTTGTGGACTTTCCTGATGTCTTAATTCTATAATTTTCAATGGCATTCATCGCCGCTTCTTTAATCCAGCGTTTATTAAAAAATCCTGCCTTTGAATACGGATATTCACCGTATTGACGAAGAATCATATTATCGGCAAGACTCATATCAAGCACGAGCCCATCGGCATGTCTGTCATCAGAAATATAGGAAATTCCGCTCTTAAACCGCTCTTTTACTTTCTGTGAAGTCATATCTTTTCCCATAAATGTAAGCTTGCCGCCGCTCGGCTTCATAATGCCCGCAATAACCTCCGCCAGCTCCTTCTGACCGTTGCCGTCCACACCGGCAATACCTAAAATCTCACCCTTTTTCACTTCAAGGTTAATATCATCGAGCAATGGACGTTTATGTCCTTTTTTTACTGTAATGCCGCTCAGCAAAAGCGCCGTCTCACTGACCGCCGTCTCTCTTGCTTGAAAATCTGCATTCAGTTCCCGGCCGATCATATAGTGGGAAAGCTCCTTTGGAGACGTTTCAGCCGTCACAAGATCCATCACCTTTTTTCCGTCTCTT
>USSL01000085.1 GCA_900557175.1 uncultured Eubacteriales bacterium | reverse complement strand
AATATACTATGTGCGAAATTATTTTTAAAGAGAGGGAGGAAATTGTGGACGTATTAAAAAAATTTATTAAATACTACAGTCCGTATAAGACTGTATTTTTTCTTGACTTATTTTGTGCGACAATTATAAGTCTTATTGACCTTGCTTATCCGCAGATTTTGCGGACATTGACAAACACATTGTTTGCCGGTGAGCACAGTCTTATTTTAAAGGCGCTGCTTCCGATAGGCGTCGGTTTATTTATCATGTATGTCATTCAGAGTTTGTGCAGATACTATGTGTCCTACCAGGGACATATGATGGGCGCGCGGATGGAAAGCGATATGCGCCAGCAGCTTTTTGATCATTATGAAAAGCTTTCATTTTCCTATTATGATCATAATAATTCAGGACAGATGATGAGTAAGCTTGTTTCGGATTTGTTTGACATTTCTGAGTTTGCCCATCACGGGCCGGAAAATCTGTTTATATCGCTTATAAAGATTATCGGTTCGTTTATTTTCTTATTTTTAATTAACTGGCGTCTTGCCATGCCGATGACGGTGCTCGTTCTCTTTATGATCATTTTTTCAGTGCGGCAGAATAAGCAGATTCAGATGACATTTATGGAAAACCGCAAAAAAATCGGTGACGTCAACGCAAGCCTTCAGGATACACTTGCAGGTATCCGGGTCGTTCAGTCCTTTGCAAATGAAAAGATTGAGCAGAAAAAATTCAGAAAAAGCAACCATGCATTTTTGATGTCCAAGAATGATAATTATAAGTGTATGGGAAGCTTTATGAGCTGGAATTTATTTTTTCAGGGAATGATGTATCTTGTCACGCTTGTATTTGGCGGTTATCTTATTGCAAAAGACCAGATGGCTGTCTCTGACCTTGCCATGTATGCCCTTTACATCGGTATTTTTATGAGCCCGATTCAGATTTTAGTCGAGTTAACAGAAATGATGCAGAAAGGTCTTTCTGGTTTTAAACGTTTTGCCGCAGTCATGGAGACAGAACCGGAAATTGAAAATGCGCCGGATGCCGTGCCGCTTGAAAATGTCAAAGGCCATGTATCATATGATCATGTATCTTTTCACTATTCCGATGATGATACGCCGGTGCTTTCAGACATCAGCTTTGACATTCCGGCAGGACGTTCCATTGCCCTTGTCGGGCCGTCAGGCGGCGGAAAGACAACGATCTGCTCTCTCCTGCCGAGATTTTATGATGTGACGGGCGGCCGCATTACCATTGATGGTAAAGATATCAGTAAGCTGACACTGGAAAGTCTTAGAAATCAGATTGGCATTGTCCAGCAGGATGTGTATCTGTTCTGCGGTACAGTCAAAGAAAACATTGCCTACGGAAAACCGGGTGCATCGATGGAAGAAATTATCGAGGCGGCCAAAAAGGCAAATATCCATGAATTTATAAGTGAGCTGCCGGACGGCTATGATACTTTTGTCGGGGAGCGCGGCACAAGACTTTCCGGCGGACAAAAACAGAGAATTTCCATTGCCCGCGTATTTTTGAAAAATCCGCCGCTGCTCATTCTCGATGAAGCCACAAGTGCTTTGGATAATGAAAGTGAACGCTGGATTCAAAAGAGTCTTGAAAAGCTGTCAAAAGACAGGACAACAATTACGATTGCCCACAGACTTTCAACGATCCGCAATGCGGATGAAATTCTTGTCGTTTCGGATACAAAAATTGCCGAGCGGGGAACCCACGAAGAATTGATTGAAAAGAATGGTATTTACGCGCACTACTACGAAATGCAGTTTAAATAAAAATTGAACAGAACATAAAAATAACGTCAGGCTGTGATTTTTATCACAGCCTGACGAATTTTTACATACTGTATTTAATAATCAGCATTTCTACGGCGATGCGGTCATTCATACGGCCGGTTTTGACTTCTTCTTCACTTCGGACACAGTCTTCAAGCGCGTCTTTTAGCTCCTCTATCGAAAACTTCCGTGTCATTCCGAGATTTTTTCGGATAATAAATTCTTTCATATTTGTGCGCTGGGCGATAATTGAAGTCGTATAACCCTGAACAGAGAGCTCTTTAATCTGAAGCAGCGTATTAAACTGACGGCTAATCAGGGCGAGAATGCGAAGCGGCTGTTCTTTGAGCAGAAGCAAATCATCATACAGCCGCAGTGCTTCTCTCTGATTTTTCAGTGCGACAGCATTAATCATATCGAAAATTTTATTTTCCGTGTGGAGCGTACATACCGCCATCACATCTTCTTCTGTCACAATGTCCTTTTCGGCCGTGTAACAGAGAAGCTTTTCCATCTCCTGATGAATATTTTCCATATCATTATCGACAGTTTCAAGGAAACGCATCACTGTCCGTTCAGTAATATTTTTCCCCTCTTTTTTTATCATACCGGCAATCCACAGCTTCAGTGTTTTTTCATCGGGACTTGAAAGATTGGCAGCATAACCTGCAGTAGTGACAGCTTTGTAAACCTTATTACGCTTATCGACGTCGCTTTCCACGAAAATCATATAGGTTGTTTCGGGAACAGCTTTAAGATAGTCGGCAAGCTCATCATTAGAGGATGCAAAAACCCCGCTGTTTTCAATAATAAGCAGTCTTCTGTCGGCAAAAAACGGCATTGTTTCAGCCATGCCGATGATGGCGTGAATGTCCTGTCCCTTGCCCTCATAGTAATTATAGTTCATCGTATCATCACCGATGATGGCAGCCTTAAGCTTATCACGGTACTGCTTCTTTAAATAAACCTCCGGTCCGTATAAAAGATATATATTTTTAAATTGCTGCTTTTTAATATGTTCATTTAAAGTCTGCATAAAGGTCTCCTTGTATTTGCGTGGATTGCATGATAAATAATACTAGCGCCTATCCTGCGGTTTGTCAATATCCGCAGCGATTTGCGGCTTTTTTAACTATTTATCCTAAGTTTATCGTCTTAGTCGCCATTTTTTCGGTGAATGCCCGGTCGTGTTCGACAAAAAGAAGTGTCGGTCGTTCATTTTCAATCCGTTTTTCAAATTGGACGCGTTCAAAATCCATTTTGCGGAGAATTGTCTTAAACAGACTTTCGTCAATGCCTTTTTCATGGGCGTAGCCGGACAGCGTTCCAAAAAGGTGGTCGGTCTGCTGGGATATATAAGAGACTTTTAAGCCGCTGCCGACGTGAAAAGAGCCCTCATACCCAAAATCGTGAGCATTTGCCTGATTTGACAGCGCATTTAAAATCATGCGTATAACCGTTGTTTTACCGCAGCCGTTTTTGCCGCACAGGGCAATTCTGTCTCCAGTGCAAATTTCAAATGAAAGTTTGTCTAAAAGACGGCGTTCACCAAAACCGAGATTAACTTTATCAAATAAAACAAGTCTGTCAGCGTGATATTTTTCTGGTGACAGTTTCAGGGCGTCGGTTGTCTCAATATTTTTCAAAAGCTTTCGCTTTTCCTCAATGGCATGATTCTGACGCTTTTCAAGGTTTTTGCGGCGTTTTTGCATACGCCTTGACTGTTCTCCGACAAAATCTCTGCTCTGAGCGTTTTTCTCAAACTTAAGCTGCTTTTTATGGCCGATTTTTGTGGCTTCAATTTTATCAGCCCAGCAGCTTGCGGTGGCGGCGGAGGCCAAGAGACGTCCGATTTCTTTTTTCAGACGGGCATTTTCCGACAGCTCAAAGCTGTCCTGCCGCTGCTTATTTTCATACCAGCTTGAAAAATTTCCTTTTTGAATTTCTATATTTGTTTTGTTGATGGACAAAATATGGTCAATACAGCCGTCCATAAAGTTTCTGTCATGGGAAACGAGGATAAATCCCTTCTTTTCTTTAAGATAATTGCTCACAACTGTCCGGGCGTGCATATCCAAATGATTTGTCGGCTCGTCAATGAGAAGAAAATGGCCGTCCTGTATAAAAAGTGCTGCCAGCAAAAGCTTTGTCTGTTCACCGTTGGATAAAAGTCCGAACGGCCGGTACTTCAAATGGAAAATAATCAAATTTTACGGAAGCCGTAATGATGCCCTCATAAGCGTACTGACCTGTCAAAAGTTTTAAAAATGTCGTTTTTCCACGGCCGTTGCGCCCTGTAAAACCAAGTTTCCAGTTTGTATCTAAATCAAAGGATACATTGTCAAAAATATTGTCATAGCTGCCTTCATAGGCGAATGTAAGATTTTGTACATGAATTAAAGACATAAAATCACCTCTCATATGGCGGTGCTTATTGTCCGGCGTGCTGTGTATCTGCACACGGAATATATTTTTATGACATAGGATTGTGCGATAGTTTTTTGTGTCACAAAAAAGCTGCAGAAAATCAAAATCCTGCAGCTTCCGCTTGGCGCCATAAAATGCGCATCTTTATACGACGGATGTCTGATATGATTACCCTTGCAATAAGCACCGCAAACAAACGGCTGTTATCGTGTCAATTGTCAAAGGTCTTGATATTACAGATTAAATACAGCCGTTGCAATCATAAAGTAGACGACAATGGAGCATGTATCGACAATCGTTGTAATGAGCGGCGCTGCCATAATGGCCGGATCAAGATGAATTTTTTTGGCCAAAAGCGGCAGGACACAGCCAATCAGTTTGGCAATAATAATCGTCACAATGAGTGAAAGACCGATGACAATGGCAAGGTTTAAGTCTTTATACATAATAAAAATGCGAAGTCCGTTGGCTGCTGCAAGGATAATACCGACAAGAATAGATATCCGAAATTCCTTAAACATGACTTTAAAAATATCTTTGAAGTGGATTTCATCCAGTGCAATGCCGCGGATAATAAGCGTCGAGCTTTGGGAACCGCAATTGCCGCCGGTATCCATAAGCATTGGTATAAATGATACGAGCATCGGAACAACGGCAAAGGCGTCCTCATAGTGGGTAATAATAATACCTGTAAACGTTGCCGAAAGCATTAATACTAAAAGCCATACGATTCTGTTTTTGGCATGTTCAAAAACAGAGGTTTCAAAGTAAGACTTTTCACTCGGATTGGCACCGCCCATTTTGATAATATCTTCCGTTGCTTCATCTTCCATAACGTCCATTGCATCATCGACAGTAACGATACCAACCATTAAATCGCCGCTGTCAAGGACGGGTATTGCAAGAAAGTCATATTTTGATAATGCCCTTGCAACTTCCTCCTGATCAGTGTGTGTATTTACAGAAATAATTTCAGTTTCCATCAAATCCCCGATTTTGGCGTCATCGTCCGCTATAAGCATATCCTTTGCAGTGACAATACCTATCAGACGCCGCTGTTCAAGGACGTAACATGTATAAATCGTTTCTTTGTGGATTCCGGTTTCTTTGATATGATCCAGTGCCTGACGAACAGTCATCCACTTCCTTAAATCCACATATTCTGTTGTCATGATACTTCCGGCACTATCATCAGGATAGTTTAAAATCTGATTAATGGAAGCCCGTCTGTCTTTATCAACATTCTCAAGTATTCTTGTGACAAGATTTGCCGGTAAATCTTCAAGCAAATCAACAGTATCGTCAATAAATAATTCGTCTAAAATTTCTTTGAGTTCTTTTTCTGTGAACATTTCCACAAGATAGCTTTGCATGGAATTGTTCATGTTTGCAAAAACATCAGCGGCCTTATCTTTCGGGATAAGACGGAAAGCCTGTACAAGCTCCTTATCTTCCAGTTCGGCAAGGAGTAAGGCAATGTCTACCGAATTCATGACATTCAAAATGCTTCTTACGGCTTTGAATTCCTTTGCCAGTAAGAGCTCCATAAAAATATCTTTGTTCATGGGATAATCTCCTTTTTTCTATTTTATTATAGTTTCCATACGAATGATAACTGGCACCCGCGTCCATTGCATTACTCACCTGCCTTTATTGTTGGATTTTTATTCAGCCAGCTGCTTTTCGGCAAACTGGGAATTGTAAAGTTTTTCGTAAACACCCTTCTTTGCAAGGAGTGTTTCATGGGTTCCCTGTTCGACAATATCGCCGTCTTCGATTACAAGAATAAGATCGGCATTTCTGATCGTCGAAAGTCTGTGGGCGATGACAAAGGAAGTTCTTCCTGCCATCACTTTTTGCATGGCGTCCTGAAGCATACGTTCAAGACGTGTATCGACAGAGGATGTTGCCTCGTCGAGCACAAGAATATGAGGATCCTTTAAAATGGCTCTCGCGATTGTTAAGAGCTGCTTTTCTCCCTGAGAAATATTGTTGGCTTCCTCATTAATGATAGAATCATAGCCGTGGCTTAATGTCTGTATAAAATGATGGACATTGGCCATTTTGGCTGCATCGACAACTTCGTCTTTTCTTGCACCCAGGCGGCCATAGCGTATATTGTCATAAATACTTCCGGAAAACAGCCATGTATCCTGAAGTACAAGGGAAAACAGGGAACGAAGATCTTCTCTGTCCATATCCCGGATATCAATGCCGTCAATTTTAATTGAACCGCCATCAACATCATAAAAACGGAGCAAAAGATTCATTAATGTTGTTTTACCTGCGCCCGTAGGACCTACAAGCGCAACCATCTGCCCTGATTTAGCTGTGAAGCTGACGTCATTCATCAGCGTTTTATCGTCTTCATAACCGAATTTTACATGCTCAAAAGTGACATCGCCGCGGATATGTGATTTGTCTATGCTGACACGGCTTTCGTGTGTTTCCTCGGTTTCGTTAAGCAGTGTAAAAATACGCCGCATTGCGGCAAAGGCAGATTGTACCTGTGCTGAAAGCTGGGAAATCTGAGAAAGCGGATCATTAATCTGCCATATGTACCGGATAAAAGCCTGCAAATCACCGACGGTAATTGTACCGCTGATGACAAAGATACAGCCAATCACCGCAATAATGCCAATAAGTAAATAAGTCACAAGAGAGACAAATGGTGAAATCATCGATGACATGAACTGTGCTTTAAATGAAGCATCACACATCCGTCCGTTGACTTTGTTGAATTTTTTAATAGCGTCTGCCTGCTTATTATAAAGCAGAATCTCATTAAAGCCGCCGTATATTTCGGTGATTGTACCGTTTAATTCACCTAATGTCTGCTGCTGTTGTTCAAAAAGCTTTTGTGAACGTTTGACAAAAAACTTTGTGATTAAAATTGACAGCGGAATGATCAAAAGTGCAATGACTGTCATACCAACGTTGATTCTGAGCATCATCACAATAACA
>USSL01000084.1 GCA_900557175.1 uncultured Eubacteriales bacterium | reverse complement strand
GTCCCGCCGGCAATACCTATGACTATACTTTTCATATGTTCTTCCTCATATATATCATATCCTTGAGCAACACACCATCTTCATATATCGGATGGTCATAATTATCTATAAAAAAATTTTTAATCCGGTGCGAAAAAACAAATCCGCACTTTTCATAAAACGGCACTGTCAAAGGACTTTCTCCGGTTCCCACCTGCAGCACATCATAATATTCCTTATACTTTCCGGCAACAAATTCAATCAATGCCCGTCCAAACCCCTGCCTCTGACATTGGGGCAAAACGGCTAAATTTTTAATTTCAAGTACACCGCCGCCCTCATCCGTAACAACACACTCGGCTTTGACACTGCCGTCATCCAAAACGTACATTGTGCCTTTATCAAGATAACGCTCAATCATCTCCGTCTGCTCATCTGCAAGAAAAATCAGGGGAAAATACTGCCTTTTATCAGATTTCACTTCACGAATGATGTAACTCAACGCAAATCCTCCAACACTTCAAACCGGTATTTCTGCTTAATATCCGGATATTTTTCCCTGTCAACTTCGCTCATAAACATTTCATAAGGCCGCGCACATATTTTAAACGGCGCATACATTGCCTGATAAATAACGAGGCGCTCACCGTTTTCTGTGTGAGCGGCAAAGGCGAGAACCTTATACAAATATTCCGATGTTTCTTCAGATACCCATTCACGCTTAAAATGACGCACAATATCTCCGACGCGAATACGTCCGTCATCTGCGACAGGTTCTGCCTCCGGCTCTGTGCCAAGCGGCACATATTCCTCCTGATCAAGTGAAATCGGCACACCTGTTTTACCTAAAATATGCACGCCGCCGTACCATGTGCCCTCAACATTAAAAATATCGCCGACTTCATACTCTGAACTGTAAGCGTCATTTTTCTTTATAATTCTGATTTTTTCCATAAACAGCTCCTTTTAAAACTTGAATAAATTTAGACCGATCTCCGTATCAAAAGCGCGGTCTGCTTTTCCGTCAATCACCTGAATCACTATCTCACACGTTGCACTGACAACCGCCCTCAAATTGATTGGCATAATATTTCTTTACTTTTCTCTGCCTTGTAATCTATTTTATGGCATAATTATTAGAATTACAACATTTTTTTAGCAAAGGTGAACCCCTCTATGTTCTGTAAATACTGCGGACATCAAACGGACAGCTGACTAAAGCCAAAAAAGCCCGTTATCAGCAATCAAACCGATAATGGGCTTTCGTAAACCTTATTTTATTGTATCTAACACTGCACAAAATTTCTGTGCAAATTCATCAATATGTTCTTTTTGAATCACAAGCGGCGGTAAAAGCCTTAAGACATCGGTGCCGGCGCTGATAATTATAAGTCCGGCTTCAAGTGCCTTGGAGACAACAACAGAAGGCGCATAATCTTTAATCACCAGTCCCTGCATGAGCCCCTCGCCGCGGCGTCCTGTCAGAAAATCGTATTTTGAAACGATTTCTTCAAGCTTTTCTGTGAAATAGACACTGATTTCTTTCACATGTTCCGTGATATGTTCTTCTTCAAAAATATCAAAAACTTTGCTGACAGCCGCACAGACAAGCGGATTGCCGCCGTAGGTTGTACCGTGGTCGCCTGCCGTAAGTGAGGCATTGGCAGTCTTCTTGTTTAATATAAAAGCGCCGACAGGCACACCGCAACCGAGTGCCTTTGCACATGTCATAATATCCGGCACAACACCGTATTTCTGACTCGCAAACATATACCCAGTTCTTCCCATACCACACTGGATTTCATCAAAAATGAGAAGTATATCTTTTTCGTCACATATCGCGCGCAGTTCTTTTAAAAATGTGCCATCGGCCGGATAGATGCCGCCCTCACCCTGAACCGGCTCTAAAATAATAGCACACGTTTTTTCATTCATCTGTGCTTTAACGCTGTCCAAATCATTAAAGTCTGCAAAACGGATATTTCCGATTAAAGGCTTAAAGGCTTCCTGATATTTCGGATTTCCCGTCACCGAAAGGGCACCGTAGCTTCTGCCGTGGAATGAATGGTTCATGGCAATAATTTCGTGGTCTGTCCTGCCGTCTTTAAGATAGGCATATTTTCTTGCCGCCTTGATGGCACCCTCCACAGCTTCCGTACCGCTGTTTGTGAAAAATACCTTATCCATGCCCGATGCATATACAAGCTTTTGGGCCGCCTCAATAGCCGGAACATTGTAGTAAAGGTTTGATGTATGAATAATTTTATCAAGCTGTGCCTTGATAGCTTCATTGTAGCCCGGATGGTTATAGCCTAAAGCAAAAACGCCGATACCCGATGCAAAATCGAGATATTTTTTTCCATCCGTGTCATAAATATAAACACCGTCAGCGCGGTCAAATACGACCGGGAAGCGGTTATATGTGTGCAAAAGGACATTTTCCGCACGCGCCATATCATCAGTCATCGCCATCATAACACCTGCTTTCATCTTCTGCTAAAATTGCCGTGCCTATGCCTTTATTTGTAAATATCTCAAGAAGCAGGCAATGTAAAATACGTCCGTCCAAAATATGAACTCTCGAAACGCCGCCCTCGATAGCATCAATACAGTTGCCAAGCTTCGGCAGCATACCGCCGCCAATAAACCCGCTTGTTAAAAGCGCTTTTGCCTCGTCAATGCTCATTTCAGAAATAAGCGTTGATTTATCTGCCGGATTTTTATAAACGCCTTCAATATCTGTGAGAAAGGCAAGTTTTTCCGACTGCATCGCCTTTGCAATGGCACACGCCGCATCATCTGCATTAATATTGTAAGTTTCAAAATTATCATCCAAACCAATCGGGCAGACAATCGGAAGAAAATCCTTTTCAAGCAAATCGTAAAGTATTTTCGGATTCACCTTTGTAATTTCGCCGACATAACCGATATCCTCACCGTCCGAGTACTTCTTTTTTACTTTCAAAAGACCGCCGTCCTTGCCGCTGATACCGATACCAAGTACACCAAGCTCCTCCACAAGCTGAACGAGCGATTTATTGACATAGTTTAAAACCATTTCTGCAATTTCCATCGTTTGCTTATCCGTCACACGAAGGCCATTGACAAACCGCGGCGTCATGCCCGCTTTTTCCACCCAGCGGCTGATTTCCTTGCCGCCGCCGTGTACAATAATCGGTTTAAAGCCGACAAGCTTTAAAAGTGTCACATCCTTAATCACATTGCGCTTTAATTCCTCATCAACCATGGCACTGCCGCCGTATTTTACAACAATGACTTTCCGGTTAAACCGCTGTATATATGGAAGTGCCTCAATAAGTACTTCCGCCTTATGTAATGATTCATTGATTTTCTCTGTCATAGCAACCTCCTGTCAGCTTCTGTAGTCCGCATTGATTTTTACATAATCATAAGTCAGATCGCAGCCCCACGCCGTCACGGCAGCGCTGCCCATCTTGACATCGGCAATGGCTGTCACTGCCTCACAGTCAAGAATATGTGTCGCTTCAGCTTCATCATAGCCTGTGGACACACCGTTTTCAATAATTTTAAGACTGCCGTTATCACTTTCAAAATACAAATCGACCTTTTCAGGATCAAAGTTGACGCCGGCATAGCCCATCGCGCACAAAATACGTCCCCAGTTTGCATCGTGACCGTAAATGGCCGCCTTTGTCAGACTTGAGGTGACAACCGATTTTGCAAGCTTCACCGCATTTTCCTTTGTGTCGGCGCCGACAATCTTGACTTCAAAAAGCGCTGTGGCGCCCTCGCCATCCCCTGCAATTTTTTTGCAAAGATATGTATTGACAATATTTAACGCTTCCTTAAATTTGGCATAGTCTTCATTTTCCGTGTCAATCAGAGGATTTTTTGCCTCGCCGTTGGCAAGAATCAGCACTGTATCATTAGTGGACGTATCACCGTCTACAGAAACCATGTTATATGTATCTTTAATATCTTCTTTCAGTGCCTTTGTCAAAAGTTCCTTTGATATCGCCGCATCTGTCGTAATAAAGCCGAGCATTGTACACATATTCGGGTGAATCATCCCCGAACCTTTACACATGCCTCCGACTGTCACTGTCTTACCGCCGGCCTCAAAAGAAACAGCAATATGCTTTGGCACTGTGTCCGTTGTCATAATGGCTCTTGCGGCATCCCCGCCGGCCTCTGCCGTTTCTGAAAGCTTTGGTACCATCGCATTAATGCCGGCACAAATTTTATCTATCGGCACATCCATGCCAATGACGCCTGTGGATGCCACAAACACAGCATTTTCAGGAATATGCATCATTTCTGACACCGCTTTTGCCGTCTCGCGGCAGTGATTCATGCCCTTCGCTCCTGTACAGGCATTGGCGATACCGGCATTGATGACAACGGCCTGTGCGTAATCGGACGTTTCCGCAATAGCCATATCCCATTTTACCGGTGCCGCCTTAACAATATTCGTTGTAAACGTTCCGGCACACACGCATGGTGTCTTGCTGTAAATCATCGCCATATCTGTTCTGTCTTTATATTTAATGCCTGCGGCTGTACTTGCCGCCAAAAAACCTTTCGGTGAAGTCACGCTTCCTTTAAAAGTTTCCATAAATACCCTCCTGTCAACAGTTAAATGCTGTAATATTTTCATCATTTAATGTAAAATCATAATAGTTCACATCGCATCGCTTTGTCCAGCCGATTTCCTTCCAAAAGGCGTTGCCGCCGGTATTGTCGGCAAAGGCAATCAGACATACTTTATTAATATGTTCCTCCTTTAATGCCTTCATTGCCGCCACAGCCATCGCCTTTCCGATACCGTGCTTTCTGTGGCTTTTTTCAACGCAAACATGATAAAAGCATCCAATACGCCCATCATGGCCGCACAAAATTGCTCCGACAATCTGTCCGTTTTCTTCGGCAACAATGCTCGTTGACGGATTCCTTTTTATAAATCTTGCCACGCCGTCCCTCGAATCATCAATGCTTCTTATGCCAAACCCCTGTATTGTTTTCCACAGCGCATATACGCTGTCATAATCTTCTATTTTCATCTGCCGTATACGGACATTTTTCACCTGTTCTCACCTCTGACTTATCATTTACGGAAACATCGGTACAAGGTCAAGCCCTGCCGTTTCTGAAATTCCAAATAAAATATTCATATTTTGGACAGCCTGCCCTGCTGCCCCCTTCACAAGATTATCAAGGGCACCCATCATCACAATGCGATTCGTCCGGCTGTCAATCTTATAACTGATATCTGTATAATTGCTGCCCTCAACCCATCTTGTCTGCGGACATTCGCCCGGCGCCAAAAGCCGTATAAATTTTTCATCTGCATAATATTTCTCATAGGCTGCCGTCACATCTGCCCCGGTCACCCCCGGTTTTAAGGCCGCGTAGGCCGTCACAAGAATACCCCTGTTCATCGGTACAAGGTGCGGTGTAAAAGTCAGTGTCACAGTCTCTCCCGAAGCATACGAAAGCTGCTCCTCAATTTCCGGCGTATGACGGTGGCTGCACACGCCGTAAGCTTTCATATTTTCATTCACCTCGCAGAAAAGATTATCTGTCTTAGCGCCTCTGCCTGCACCGGACGTTCCTGACTTGGCATCAATAATAATCGACGACATATCAATGAGCCTTTCTTTTGCAAGCGGATAGATTGTCAAAATCGAACAGGTCGTATAGCAGCCCGGATTTGCCACAATCCGACGGTCTGCAATGCTCTCTCTGTTAATTTCGCAAAGGCCATACACCGCTTCCCCTATATACCCCGGATTTGCATGTCGAATGCCATACCATTTTTCATAAATATTAACATCTTTAATACGGAAATCTGCACTCAAATCAATAATTTTTGTATTTTGAAGAATTTCTTCATTGATTAATGAAGCACAAAGTCCCTGAGGCGTCGCTGTAAAAATAACATCAGCTTCCTTTGCCAGCGTATTCATATCATCATCCCTGCACGACAAATCAACAAGCTTAAACATATTTTTATAAACATCGGCATATTTCTTATCAATATAGCTTCTTGAACCATACCACACAATTTCTACTTCCGGATGGCGAAGCAGCAGTCGGACAAGCTCCTGCCCCGCATAACCTGTCGATCCGATAATACCTGCTTTAATCATCTTTTTCATCTCCCAACCTTTTGTACGCTGTCAATTTAGCGCAGCAAAAGCTTTTTCAATTATATTAATACAACCGCGCCCGATTGTAAATACACTTTTTCAATAACTTTATTTATATTTATTCATTATAATTCGTCATTTTTACTGTAACACCTGTTTTTATACTATATTAAAGCTATATTCTCTCTTGATTATAAGTGTGTACCATGTCTATGCGTATTTTCCCAGCTTATGCATAAATATTTAAAAAAAGTTTATATTTTTTCAAAAAACCTATTGCAATCCAAAATAAAAAGGTGTATAGTAACAGACATATCAAACACAGCAACTTAACCCACTTAAAATACAGGGAGGATTTTAATATGAAAGAGAAAGTTATTTTAGCCTATTCAGGCGGTTTAGACACGACAGCCATTATTCCATGGCTCAAAGAACATTTTGATTATGAAGTTATCTGCTGCTGCATCGACTGCGGTCAGGGCAGCGAACTGGACGGTCTTGAAGAAAGAGCAAAGCTCTCCGGTGCATCTAAATTATACATTGAAAATATTATCGACGATTTCTGCGACAACTACATCGTCCCTTGTGTACAGGCCAATGCCGTTTATGAAAACAAATACCTTTTAGGCACATCAATGGCACGTCCGCCAATTGCAAAACGTCTTGTTGAAATTGCCCGCAAAGAAGGCGCCACAGCCATCTGTCACGGTGCCACAGGTAAAGGCAACGACCAGATTCGTTTTGAACTCGGCATTAAGGCACTGGCGCCGGACATCAAAATCATCGCTCCATGGCGTATGACAGATATTTGGACAATGCAGTCCCGTGAAGACGAAATTGAATATTGCAAACAGCACGGCATCGACCTTCCGTTTTCCGCAGACAGCAGCTACAGCCGTGACCGTAACTTATGGCATATCAGCCACGAAGGTCTTGAGCTTGAAGATCCTTCACTTGAACCGAATTATGACCATCTGCTCGTGCTCGGCGTCACACCTGAAAAAGCACCTGATGAGGGCGAATATGTGACAATGACGTTTGAAAAAGGTGTGCCGACAAGCGTCAACGGCGAAAAAATGAAGGTTTCCGAAAT
>USSL01000083.1 GCA_900557175.1 uncultured Eubacteriales bacterium | reverse complement strand
TATGAAAGCCTTAAGGTGACAAAAAAGGCGATGCTTTCAAGAGCAGCAGCCGGAATCCGCGGCACATCGCTGATCGTTAATCTTCCGGGAAGCCCGAAAGCAGTCCGGGAAAATCTGCTTGCGGTGATTGAAACATTAGCGCATGGAATACGCATTTTAAACGGGAGTGATGGTGAGTGCGGCAGAATATCTTAATTGTGGAAGATGACAGTGTTATCGCAGAAGGACTCGCCTATGCCCTTTTGGGGGAAGGCTTTTTGGTGAAGCGGGCGGCATGCGCGGCAGACTGCAAAACGCTTGTTGCGGACGAAAAATTTGACTTAATATTGCTTGATGTGGGACTTCCGGACGGCACAGGATATGAATTATGTAAACTTATCAAGGCGCAGTCTGATACACCGATTATATTTCTGACAGCCTGTGATGACGAGGTCAATGTTGTTATGGGGCTGGAGCTTGGCGCGGATGACTATGTGACGAAGCCGTTCAGAATCCGTGAGCTGATTACAAGAATTAAGACTGTTCTACGGCGGGCAGGACGGAATCCGGCTGCGGATATGCTGACTATCGGCAATATTTCAATTAATGTTTCTCAGGCCAAGGTTTATAAAAATAAGTCGGAGATTTTTCTGACGGCGCTTGAATACCGCCTTCTTCTGACATTGGCGGGACACCGCGGACAGGTGCTTTCAAGAAACCAGCTTCTTGAAGGTATCTGGGATGTGTCCGGTGATTTTGTCAATGACAATACGCTGACAGTTTATATGAAGCGGCTTCGCGAAAAGCTGGAGGATAATCCGGCAAAACCAAAGCTCATTAAAACAGTGCGCGGCCTCGGTTATATGATGGAGTAAGCTTATGTGGAAAAACAGAGAAATAAAATGGCTTCTTTTGCTGGCGGCAGTTTTGTGTGCAGTGATAGTTTCCGTCAGTTTTGTGCGGCCGTCAATGACCGCTGTGACTGCGGTGGCTGCTATGGTGATTTTGACGGCAGCCTATGTCGGGGCAACGGTGTACCGTTTCCGGAAAATACGGATGCTTTCCGATTACCTTTATAAGCTGGCGGACGGCGGGCGCGCGCTTTTGCCGGATAAATATACGGAGGGTGAGTTAAGTCTTCTCCAAAGTGAGATTTACAAGCTGGCAGTCCGTTTAAGTGAACAGGCAGAGCTTTTAATGAAAGATAAAAATTATCTTGCCGATGCAATTTCGGATATTTCCCACCAGCTGAAAACGCCGGTGACATCAATGCGCGTCATGGCGGATCTGCTCTCGGACGGCGGGCTTTCCGATGAGCGGCGCGCTGCCTTTACGGCAAATATTCAGAGTCAGCTAAACCGGATGGAATGGCTTGTGACAGCTCTTTTGAAAATGGCGAAGCTTGACGCAGGCGCGGTAACAATGAAAAATGAGCCCTTTGTTATTGAAGCGCTTTTGCACCGGGCGGCAGAGCATCTTCTCATTCCGATGGAGTTAAAGCATATAACGTTTGAACTTGAAGGCGATATGAAAGCGGAAATTTCCGGCGATATCGGCTGGCTTTCGGAGGCTGTCGCCAATATTTTAAAAAACTGTATTGAACATACGCCGGTGGGCGGGCGTATTGTTGTACACGCTGAGAAAACAGCGCTTTATACGTCTATTACAATCAGCGACACCGGCTGCGGCATTGCTGAAGATGATCTTTCTCATATATTTGAACGTTTTTATAAAGGAAAGAACTCGTCGTCAGACAGTGTGGGCATCGGTCTTGCAATGGCAAAACAGATTATGACAGAAACAAACGGCACACTTGCTGTCACGAAAACCGGTGAGCGCGGTACGACCTTTATGTTAAAGCTTTACAGAAAGTGACAGAAATGTCACTTTTTTTGTCACCGTAAAGTCATTTTGAGATGCTATAGTGTCATTATAGAAACGAAATAAGGCATTGATGAAGGAGGATTTCAATGGAAATTTTAAAGGTAGAGCATCTGACAAAGGTGTACGGCAGCGGTGAAACGGCCGTGAAGGCGCTCGATGATATATCATTTTCGGTGGAAAAGGGAGAATTTACGGCAATTATAGGGCCGTCAGGCTCAGGAAAATCAACATTGCTGCACTTGCTTGGCGGTGTGGATTTTCCGACGTCGGGCACAGTGACAATCGACGGCACAGACATTTATAAGCTGAATGAAACGAAGCTTGCCATTTTCAGACGGCGGCAGATCGGTCTTATTTATCAGTTTTATAACCTGATTCCGGTGCTTGACGTGGAAGAAAATATGACGCTGCCGCTGCTTCTTGACGGGCGGACGCCGGAGAAGGCAGCACTTATAAATATGATTAAAATGCTTGGGCTTGATGGCCGTATTCATCATCTTCCAAACCAGCTTTCCGGCGGACAGCAGCAGAGAGTGTCCATCGGCCGGGCGCTTGTGAGCCATCCGGCCATTGTTCTTGCCGATGAGCCGACAGGCAACCTCGACAGGAAAAACAGCAACGAGATTGTAGAACTTTTAAAAATGTCCAACCGTATGTACCATCAGACACTGCTTTTAATTACTCACGATGAAAGTATTGCCCTGCAGGCAGACCGGATTATTACAATCGAGGATGGAAAAATTAAGAGCGACGAGCGCATACGAAGAAAATCGGGCGTCACAGACAGCCTTGACGGTGCAGCTAACCGCGGGGAGGTGTCGCGATGAATGTCATCCGTAAACTGACATGGCAGTACATGAAGAAAAATAAGCGCCGGACAATTGTCACAGTGATCGGTATTATTATTTCGGTGGCAATGATGACGGCAGTGACGACAGCGTATGCTTCCTTTGCAGATTTGTATGAGCGAAAGACAATCATGCAGGACGGCCGTTGGCATGTGCTTTATAAAAATGTGCCGGCAGAAAATACAGAAATCATCGAAAATGATGAAAACAGCGGGGAAGTGATGCTGAGCGCAGATTTAGGCTATGACATGGTTGACAGTGAAAATGAATATAAGCCGTATATTTTTTTGAAGGCATACAGCGCCGACGGCTTTGGTATGGTGCCTGTGTCATTAATTGAAGGCCGTCTTCCGCAAAACAGCAGTGAAATCGTTATTCCGCTGCATTTAAAGCAAAACGGCGGTGTTGACTGGAAGGTCGGCGATACGGTGAAGCTGACGCTCTCAGACAGAACAGTGACGCAGGACGGCGAAACCTATGTCTTAGATCAGCAAAATCCTTTTCAGGACGGCGGATATGAATATCACAACAGCGAAGTTCTGACACCAAAGAAAGACGCAAAGACATATACGATTGTCGGATTGATGGAGAGGCCGGACTTTGAGCCGAGCTGGGCGCCGGGCTATACGGCAATCACGGTGCTTGATGAAAAGGAAGCGCACATAGATACAGTGAATGTTTCTGTATGGCAGAAAAAGGTTGATAAAAATATTTATGATAATAGTGAAAAGCTGGCTGAGGCAGCAGGTATTACAAAAGAGGATCTTTCTTATAACTCAGTGCTTCTGGCACTTTCGGGTGTGGCAGGTACAAACGGTTTTATTATGATGATGTATGCCTTGGTTGTGCTCTTACTGATCATTATTGTTATCAGCTCTGTATCGCTTATTTATAATGCTTTTGCAATTTCCCTGACTGAGCGCAGCCGCCAGCTTGGTATGCTTGCCGGTGTGGGCGCCACAAAACGTCAGAAACGGGCGTCGGTTTATTATGAAGGCTTTTTGGTCGGCATTGTTAGTATACCGGTCGGCATTATCGCCGGTATCGGCGGACTTGCCGTTGCTTTCAAATGTATGGCACCTGTATTTGAATCCACTTTCAGTACATGGAAACAGGAACTTTATGTTGTTGTCAGCTGGCCTGCCCTGCTTGCGGCAGCCGTTGTGGCGGCATTGACAATATTTATTTCAACGTACATTCCGGCAAAGCGGGCGTCTAAAATTTCGCCGATTGACGGTATCCGTCAGAGCAAAGATATTAAGCTGACAAAAAAGTCTGTGAAAACATCCCGTCTGACGAGAAAGCTTTTTGGCTTCGAGGGTGAGATTGCCCTGAAAAATTTAAAGCGCAACAAAAAACGCTACAGAGCGACTGTTTTTTCAATGGCTGTGAGCCTTGCCCTGTTTTTAGGTGTGTCCGGTTTTGTCGAAGCATTAAAGCAAAGTTCACAGATGCTGCTTGAGACAGATCATGTCGATATCAAGGTGCAGGCGGACGAGGCTGATTTTGAAGAAATATCCAAGCTTTCCGGTATTGTAAAGAGCACGCAGATGACACAGACATCAATGCTTTGTGCCGAGTGGTCCCAAATGAAACTGACCGGAGAATTTCAGAAAGTGCGCACCGAAATGATTGAGAAAGAAAATGGCACAATGTGGACAGAGGGCGGTGATTACAGCGTTTTTGTTTATGCGCTGGATGATGAAAGCCTCAATGCATTTTTGGAGGAAGCGGCCATTGACAGGGCGGTGCTTGACGGTGAGAATAAGGCGATTCTTTTAAATAAAATAATGATTGTCGGAATGCAGTCAAGAGCTGAGACAAAAATGTTTGACTGTAAGCCGGGGCAGACGCTTTCCATTGATTATGTAAGAACTGAATATAATAATAAATCAGAAGACTATGAGGAAATACGGGACAATGTCGTCAGTCTGACAATTGCTGCAGTGACGGAAAAAGCGCCGTGGTGTGCCGACGAGCGGATGGATTTATATGAAACTGAAAATATCCGTCTGCTTGTTACTGAAGAAACGCTTCAAAAGTTTGTGGACGCCAACGAAGTGCTGCCTCAGCCTTTCACAAAGCTGTGCATTGATTCTGACGATCCGCAGACAACATTGGATGATCTTGATGCCTATATTTCGGAAAACAGCGAGACGCAGGGCATCATTTATTCATCTTCTTGGAAAATGATTGAGAGCAATGAAAATACACTGCTTCTTATTTCGGTTTTTGCCTATGGTTTTATTATTTTAATGACAGCCATCTGTACGGCAAATATTATTAATACGACATCAACGGGAATCAGTATGCGGCGCAAGGAATTTGCAATGCTGAAATCTGTCGGTATGACGCCAAAAGCATTTAATAAGATGATTATTTATGAAAGTATGTTTTACGGCCTTAAGGCACTGCTCTTTGGCCTGCCTGTCGGTTTCCTTCTGATGTGGCTTTTCTATAAGACAGCAGGTACGGGCATTTACAGCAGTTTTTCACTGCCGTGGCTGAATATTATCCTTGCCGCCATGATGATATTTTTGATTACAGGCGTGTCCATGATGTATTCGGTGAACAAAATAAAAAAAGAAAATGTTATCGAGGCGCTGAAAGGGGAATAAAAAACGATGATTTATTTGGACAATGCGGCGACGACGCTTCATAAACCGGCGTGTGTGCGTGAAGCAGTGGCTGCCGCCTTTGATGTGATGGGTAATTCCGGACGCGGGGCGGCGCGTCCGGCGCTGGATGCTTCGAGAATCATTTATGAAGCGAGAGAATGTCTTGCCCGTTTGTTTCATGCCGAAAGCTCGGCTCAGATTGTATTTACGCTCAATGCCACACAGGCACTGAATACAGCCATTAAAGGACTGAACTTGCATGAGGGCCATGTGATTACGACAGTGCTTGAGCATAATTCAGTGTTAAGACCGTTGTATGAGTGCAGGGAGGCCGGCGGCAGTCTGACGATTGTCGGCTGTGATGAAAAGGGCAATATTGATTATGACGATATTGAGGCAGCCGTGCGGGAAGATACGAAGGCGATTGTCTGTACGCACGCTTCGAACCTGACCGGAAATATGATTGATCTTGGCCGTGTCGGCCGTATTGCTCACAGCCACGGACTTCTCTTTATCGCAGATGCTTCCCAGACGGCGGGTGTGTGGCCTGTCGATGTGCAGAAAATGGGTATTGACGTGCTTTGCTTTACCGGACATAAGGGGCTTTTGGGACCTCAGGGCACAGGCGGCATGTATGTGCGTCCCGGTGTGACAATCCGTCCGCTTTTATCGGGCGGCAGCGGTATTGAGACATATAATAAAAAACATCCGTCAAAGATGCCGACGGCACTGGAAGCCGGAACATTAAATGGCCACGGTATTGCAGGGCTCGGTGCGGCTGCAGCTTACATCGAAAAAACAGGGCTTGACATACTCCGTGAAAGAGAGCTTGCGCTGATGCGGCGGTTTTATGAAGGTGTTCATAAAATACCCGGCGTAAAACTTTACGGTGATTTTGAAGCTTCAAACCATGCCGCGATTGTGTCCTTAAATATCCGTGATTATGATTCTTCGGATGTCAGCGACGAACTGAATATGTCCTACGGCATTGTGACACGCGCCGGCGCCCACTGTGCGCCGCTGATGCATGAGGCGCTTGGTACTGTCGGACAGGGCGCTGTGCGGTTCAGCTTTTCACACTATAATACGGAAGAAGAAATCGACTTTGCCGTAAAGGCAGTCCGGGAACTGGCGTGTGAATAATATATGGACAGCTGCAAAGTGTCTACGGCTGTTTTTTTCGTACTTTTGAAAGATATCTGTAAATAGTCGGCTCGGACACCTGAAGATAATCGGCAACCTGTGCAATGGCACCTTTTGTTGAGAAAATCTCCTGTTCGTCCAGCTTTTTCACAAGCTCAATCTTTTCGGCGGCAGACATGCGTTTTGGCATGACATTAAAGCTGTTTAATGTATTTAAAATGCGGTCGCTTGAAATGTCAAGAATTGATGCATTAAGCCGTTCAGAGTAGCCGGACGGCCCTTTTCCCGGCAGGCAGAATGCAGCGCTTAAGGCATGGATTGCCCGCTCCGCTTCAAGGAGTGTATCTGTATTGTGATTGATACATAAAAGACCAATCAGTGTATCATCTTCCTTAATAAAATAGGTGGATGATACAAGATGGTGTCCGCCGGCACACTTTCCCTCATAATTGACAATATAATCTGTTTCAAGATACTTCTTATCTGCGATAAACTGCCGTGCAAGGTCTGTCAGAGAATCGCCGATGCGTCTGCCGGAAATATGGGCATTCTCAATGGCGATAATCGACGTATCGGGCTGGCTGATATCGTGCAGAATAATCTCAAAATCACTTCCGAACACCTGCCCCATAAACTTCACAAGCGGAATATAATTCGTAAGCTTTGACAAAAAATCATCTCCTTAAAATTGTCTGCCTATAAACATTCAATAGGCTGCGTTAGATATTGAATAAATTATACTATGCTGTTTGTGGGA
>USSL01000082.1 GCA_900557175.1 uncultured Eubacteriales bacterium | reverse complement strand
CCGGTACTTTCGCCTCAACCAGTGTGTATGTGTCACCGGCAACAAGTCCCCTGATCTCATGCGGTTTGCCGTTGGACACCCATTCGTCAACACGCTTATTTTTCTTGTCCAGCACACGCAGCGTTGCACCCGGCAAGCCCTTTCCGGCTTCATCAACCTTATTAATCTTCATCCGGGATTCGATGTTCTTCATTGTAACTGTCTGTACTTCCTGCGTATCTTTCACGGTAAACTTCACCGGATCAGCGGTCACATAACCGGCCGGCACTGCGGCTTCGATCAGCGTGTACGTCTCACCGACAACAAGCTTCCTGATCTCATGCGGCTTGCCGTCAGACTTCCATTCATCGACACGCTTATTATTTTTATCAACAACACGCAGCGTCGCACCCGGCAAGCCCTTTCCGGCTTCATCAACTTTGTTAATCTTCATCCGGGATTCAATATTTTTCATTGTGACAGTTTGAACTTCCTGTGTGTCTTTTACTGTGAACTTCACCGAATCGGCCGTCACATAGCCTGCCGGCACTTTGACTTCTGTCAGTGTATATGTCTGCCCGGCAACAAGCTTTTTAATCTCATGTGCCTGCCCATCAGATACCCATTCATCAATGACCTTATCGGCGGCATCCGTCACGCGCAGCGTCGCACCCGGCAAGCCCTTTCCGGCTTCGTCTACTTTGTTAATCTTCATCCGGGATTCGATGTTTTTCATCGTAATATTTTGTACTTCTTCTGTATCTTTGACAGTAAATTCCACTGGTGTCGCAGTCACATACCCTGCCGGCACTTTGACTTCTGTCAGTGTATACGTCTGCCCGGCAACAAGTTT
This sequence comes from uncultured Eubacteriales bacterium, assembly GCA_900557175.1. GTDB lineage: Bacteria > Bacillota > Clostridia > Lachnospirales > Lachnospiraceae > Scybalocola_A. Next base: position 6,420 of record USSL01000082.1, on the reverse strand, counting down.
TTTTATCTCATGTGCCTTACCGTTGGACACCCATTCATCGACGGTTTTATCATCCTTATCCGTTACGCGCAGTGTCGCACCGGCAAGCCCTTTACCGGCTTCATCAACCTTGTTGATGCGGACTGTCGTCTGCTCATCTTTCATTGTGATGGACTGTACCTCCCCGGTGTCTTTGACTGTAAACTTCACCGGATCGGCGGTCACATACCCTGCCGGTACCTTAACTTCCGTCAGTGTGTATGTATGACCGGCTATCAACCGTTCAATCGTATGCGGCTGTCCATCAGACACCCACTCATCAATCACTTTCCCAGAAGCATCCGTGACACGCAGTGTTGCACCGGCAAGCCCTTTGCCAGTCTTCGAATCCACCTTATTAATCTGCTTCACTGTCGGCGCATCGCGCATCTCAACGATCTGCACCTTCTGCGTATCCTTCACCGTAAACTTCACCGGATCGGCTGTTGCATAACCATTAGGCACGGAGATTTCCGTCATTGTGTAAGTTTCACCAACAACAAGCTGGTTCATTGTGTGTGGATTTCCGTCAGATACCCACTCGTCAACGACCTTGCCGGAACGGTCTGTCACACGCAGCTTTGCACCGGCAAGACCTTTGCCAGTCTTCGAATCCACCTTGTTTACCTGAATATTTGTACTGTAATCAGAAACAGTAAACTTATTACCGCCTGTAAGCTTTGCCAAATCACCGATCTGCTTAATCTGTGCAACATACTTGCCGGTGAATTTCTCATTACTGCCCTGCACTTGAAGATAACCACCTTCTAAAACATAACCCTGAGGCGCCTTTGTTTCCTCAATAGTGATTGTTCCTAAAGGAAGTACCGGATTCCCTATATCATAATAAAAATCATCCCCGCCAACTTTAAACTCATCTCTCAATGCAGTCCTATAATACTTTTTACCATTATTAGGATTTACAATCTCCTTAGTTTCAATAATCCATGTCCGTTTAGCCTTTTTCGGAAGATTATCTTTTGTGTAATAGCCGTCATAATATTTTACTGTAAACTGTGCCCCAGCTAATGATGGAACTTCATTACCCTTTGCATCAATTTTTGTTAATTCAATAATCATAGGATCATCTGTCGGTCCATCATAAACTTCAATGACTGCCGTTTCTTCCGCCACAACCGTTTTTTCATGGATATTTTTATCAATCATAAATCCCTGTGGCGCTTTGATTTCTTTAACATAATACTTTCCAGCCTGCACCGAAATCGTATTACTTTCGCCATTGGCGTTGGTTGTTAATGTGCCAATCTGATTTGTGCAGCCACGGTCGGTGTAGACGCCATACTCCGCCCCGGCAAGGCTATAACAGCTATTCCCATCTGTGATTCCCGGATTTGCAGACATCTTTTTAAGCTTCAATCCACCATCCTGTGGTGTCCGCTCATCAGAAAGAAAAAGAACGTCCTGTCTGCCTGACGGACACTGACCGCCAAAGTTATCACTGTTATGCGGTGTACTTGATGCACACAAGTAATAAGCATGTGTCGAGTTCATGATATCCTGATGTGCCGGAATCCAAGTATCATAGAGATAATTTCCTATTTCTGTAATGGCGTTGACACGGATCCAGTCTGAGCCGTACTCATCATCCGACCAGTACACACTTAACGCTGAATGGACACTCCAAAGCATCTTGTCATTAAACTTACCATTAGCGATCGTTTTCCACGTATCATCAGGATAAGGGCCGGTCAGTGGGTTTGTCAGAAGGATTGCCTTTACAATGTCACTTTCCCTGGTGCCGCCCGGAATCTCATGGACATAATAATTACCGGCAACCGGCGCAATATAAGAGGCTTTACCACAAAAACCTGTATACTTTTTTCCAGAAAAGCTAATGTTGAAATACTGTGTAGAATTATAACCATAGTCTGCCGACTCCAAGCCCCCGGCATGTGAAAATGAAGCTAACTGCTCATCATAGATGCCCCCAGTCACACGGGCAGCCAAAGAGGCAATACCATCCACAAACCGTTTTTTTGATGCTTTGGCATAAAGCACAGCCTCTGGTGTATCTGCACTGTCGAAAGCTTCAGACAACGCATACTTTGATGTATCAAGATGATAAACATACTTTCCGCTGCCCTCTGAACCAAACGTTTTTTCAGGCAGCCATGACGCCTCAACTTCACCGATGCTCTTATCCTCATAAACCGCCGTGACTGTATCAGGCAGCTGACTGATAAGATAATCTTCACCGCCTTTTTGCATGTAATCCTTAAATCCAATCTCAGCTTCATAGTCTGCCGGTTCAAAAGAGACAATCAGCTTTGGCTCACCGTCTGTCTCTTTTATTTCTGTCCCCTTGTTTTCTGTCTGTGCCTCTGATGTCTTTTCACTTTCCCCGGCAGTCTCCACAGCTGTTTTAGATTGCTGTATCTGACTTTCCTTTGTCGCCATGGCCGGCACATCCTCTTTCGCAAAAGCATAGCCGCCCAATGATGATATCAACGTAACCGCTGCAAGTGCCAGTGACAACATTCGTTTTTTCATCCTGTAAGACCTCCTTCTTTTTAATAAAATCTATAAAAAAAGAAGCCTCCCAAGTTTTCACCTGAAATGCTTCTCATTATTGTTCCTTATTCTTTTTATGTTTATGTCTTACTTGGTCGCGCCGCACTGGCACTCATAACCAACAATGACCGACTCATACCATGCTTTTTTATCAACCACCCACTGCTGTTGCGTCACAGCATCATGGTGTTTACTTCCTACCTGTACGCGTTCTGAGTGATAACTCCATGCTTCCGATACTGGACAAAAATGATATACCTCTTTATTTGTTATATCCGCCCCACAATCTGTACAAAAATTATGTGATTCATAAATTGGCTCATCCCAAGCCTCTTTCACAACAACCGTTTCATAATGCCCTTCCTCCGGATGCGTGATCAGCTCTGTTTTTGCCGCCCAATCATGTTGATGCTGCGGTTTCGTCTCTGCCGGTTTTTGCGGTTCCTGAGGCTTCGATGGTTTTTGTGTCTCAGCTGGCTTCTGTGGCTTTGTCTCAGACGGTTTTGACGGCTTCTGTGTTTCTGCCGGCTTTGATGGCTTTTGTGTTCCCGTCGGCTTTGATGGCTTTTGCGTTTCTGTCGGTTTTTGTGGTTTGCTACTGTCAGTCTCCGATTTTGATGGCTTCTGCGTCTCCTTTTGAGAAGTTTCTTTTTTATCTTCTTTTTTAGAATTCTCCTTTTTAGAACCCTTTAAATCCTCTTTTTTATCCTCTTTAGCTTCTTTTTTTGTCTCTTTATCCTGTTTAACCGATGTCTCTTTATCCGGTTCCGTCGATCCATCCTCTGCCAGTTCAATAATTGTTTCTGTCATCGGCACCGTTGTTTCCGGTACTGTCTCACCCGTGTTCTTCTGACATCCTATTGCTGCGATTGATACCGCAAGCACCAGCCCTGAAGCACACACAATATGCAATCCTTTTTTCATACAAATCTCCTCCTTCGTCCTTGTAATTTTATTATACACCCAAAAATCAATTTTTCCAGTTTATATTTCTAATATCGCACCATAATTCCACTTAATGCACATGTATTAATGCCCACTAAATAATATCCGATACCGGATTTAAACTCTATCCTTGTTGGTACATACCGGTCTCCGATTTTAACTCGTAAGCCTTCACCACAGTGTAATCCAGCTGAATACTCCTCTAAAGAATACCTCACCCGATATCTTTCTATCTCATCATCCCATATCAAAATACCCTGTTTCATAACTTCTCACCTTTCCTTATATCTCTGCGCCAATCACAATCAGCACGCCGAAGAACTTCAAGCATCTCAGGAATTGTGCAGGACGCTACTGAGTAACGGCACTTCTCGCACTCACCCGAACAGCCAACATCTGCTGTCGTTCCGCCTACTGACATTTTAGGATGTCCGCAGTTCATCTCAACATCAATTTTAAATGTGCCATCGGCACTTTTCAAATAATGTTTCATCTTTTTACCTTTCCTTTCTTCACACCAAAGTCCATTTCAGATTTCTATATTCAGTTTTCAATGTGCTATTTCTATCTATTTGCAGATTATATATTGCTATCTCCATACCGTAGCTGTGCTACGTCTGCATTATAGTCACCATTCTCATCTTGACCTCGTTTAATCTCACGATAAATAGTTTGACGAGCAACGCCAATGTCCAGCGCAATCATAGCCACGTCTACACCATTTTTGTACATTTTTTCTATTCTTCTTCTATCCGAATACGTTATTTTTTTATATTTACGCAATATATCAACCCCTCCAATCGGCTTAAATACAATAAAAAAATGCAACAGAGAAATTTTTAAAATCTCTCTTGTTGCATTTAATGTTACAATGTTCCAGATTTTGTGAGCAATGTGTGCCGCGCCTTAAAATATATACACTATTATGGAAGCGTGATTGTCATTCCCGGATAAATCTTATCTGCATCTGTGATCCCATTGATTCTGCATATTTCATCAATATAAGAAATACTGTTGTAAAAACGCCGGCTGATGGCTGCCAAAGTATCGCCGCCGGCAACCGTATAACTTGTGCCGGCAATGGCTGTCGGCTGCATCACCGGTGCCGATACATCGTCTGTGATACTGTCTTTATCGTCGTCGCCGCTTACTGTACGATCTGCGCCGGACGCACCGCCTGTACCAACCGCACCATCACCTGCCGCATCGTCCGCTGTCCCATCAGTACCTTCCGCATTTCCAGACACACTGTCCGGGCTGCCGCCCGCACCGTCTGTATTGCCAACCGCACCATCTGTATTGTCGGCCGCGCCATCTGCCATATCACCGGCGGCATCCCGCTGCCCCTCATTCTCTGCTATTTTTCCGAAATTCTCCCCAAACGCACCGACAGGCACATCCGAAGACGCCTCAAAATCCGTCGGCTGTTGTATTTTTTCATTTTCACGGCGGACAACCATCGCACCGGCCGCCACAACTAAAAGGAACACTGCCGCCGAAGCATACCGTGTCATTTTCCGCATCGCTTCCGGCGTATGCTTAAAAAGCTTCTTCGCACTTATTTCCTGCTTATGCTGTGCGAGCTTTTCCCGCGCCTCGCTGACTGTATTAACAGCATCCTCCAACGGTGTCTTCTCATGTCCTGCCTCAACCATGTAATTTTGCATCGCCTCATTGCGCTCGTAATAAATGTAATAGCCCTCCTGCCGCACAAGCTCGCCGCCCCGGTAAATATAGAAAGCCTCCTCGTCATCCAGCGGGTCGGCAACAAAAAGTGTCTTGCCCTCGCCCGGAAAGTTATCCACATGAAGCTTCGTGATTTTTTCCGTTATCCTCAGAGATTTCCCCGGACGTGTTAAAAACCACCCAATAACTTTTGTTTCCCCAAAATACTTTTTAATATCATCGTAGATTGACGACCATATACTGCTCGTAAAGCCAATATGCTCATCCTGGATATTGACCTGACGGGCCGCTACAGCACCGCTGACAAAAACAACCGCCGTATCTTCATCGGAAGCCGTATCACCCAAAAGTATCGCAAGACGTTCCTCCTGCGGCGTCTCCTGTGCAACCTGATTAAGGTACGTCACAACATAATCTTCCACGTAAATTTTAATCCGATTGTCCGGTCTGCCTATCTGTCTGATATTTTTAGGCAGCTTTAAGTGACTTTTGCTCTCGTCATATTTAATTTCTACCATAGCCTCACCTTCCGGCACAAGCATAACACAAAGAGCGGTTTTTATTTATCAAAAGCTGTCACCTTAAAGTTTATATCGTCCAAGCTTTTTCGCAAGAAATCGTGATTATTTTTTCCGAAAACGGATATACTTTAAAAAAATTATAATTTCGGAGATTGTTATGTCTGTCTTAAAAAAACGCAGCGGCTACTATTTTATAGATTCAAACGGTCACAGCGCCGCCGAAAACTTTTACCGTCATTTTAAAGAGATTATTTTTTGCAGCCAAAAGCCCCGTTTTTGTCAAAGCCGCTCAAAAAATCCCCTCGTTTTCCTGTGTATAGGCACACCGCTGATTGCCGGCGACAGCTTCGGACCGATGACAGGCAGCGCGCTTTGCAAGCGCGGAATACCCAACGTTTATGGCACGCTCGCAAGCCCTGTCCACGCACAAAACATCGAATTTTACCGCAAAATGATTAGACGCAAATACCATCATCCAACAATTATCGCCATTGACGCCGCCATCGGCACAAAAGCACAGGAAGGACTTATCACTGTCCGCCGGGGCGCCCTGCGCCCCGGCAGCGGCCTCGGAAAACATATTCCGCCAATCGGAAGCATCGAAATCACAGGTATCTTTGAAGATATCGAAAAAAGTGCCTGCACCAATCTTGCCGGGACACTGAGCCATATCATTGCCGATGGAATCACGTATTTTTTAACCAATTTACCGTTTTGA
>USSL01000081.1 GCA_900557175.1 uncultured Eubacteriales bacterium | reverse complement strand
AAAATTTCATAAGCACCATCAACAACTTTGACAACAATTGGTGCTTTCTGAGGTTCACCGTCAGTACCCCATTTAATATTTGTACCTGTAAGACCTGTAAACTCAATTTCTGTCATTGCTTTCTTTAAAGCATCACAAATTTCAGATTCACTCATATCTGCAGTAATTCCTGCTTTCTCACCGGCCTGCTTGATTGCATAAACACAGTCGTAAGCATCTGCTGCAAACTGATTTGGTGTACCGCCGTAATTTTTCTCAAAGTTTTCAACGAACTTCTGTGTCAGCTCATCTTCTGCATTTGTTGAAAACGGTGTAAGGAACATGACGTCCTCAGCCAGAGCTGTATCAAAATTTTCAACATCAAGAATACCGTCAAAACCATCACAGCCAAAAATCACCGGATCGTAGCCAATCTTATCTGCCTGAGAAAGAATCAGAGAAGTCTCAGTATAATAAATCGGAAGGAATAAAAGCTCTGCGCCCGCATCCTTTGCTTTCTGAATCTGTACTGAAAAGTCTTTATTGCTGTCTGCTGTAAATGCTTCTTTTGAAACAACCTCAAGTCCCTTTGTGCCGGCTTCCTTTATAAAGGCATCTGTAATTCCTGATGAATATGTATCAGAACTGTCATAAATAATACCAATCTTTGTTGCAAGATTATTTTCTGAAATATAATCTGCTGAAACTGTACCCTGGCTAGGATCCGAGAAACACATACGGAATGCATTGTCATACTGAATGGCATTCACCGATGTTCCTGACGGCGTAAACTGAAACACATTATCCTGACTTGTCTTTGCCACAACAGCTTCACACGGTGTTGATGTAACTGTACCGACAAGAATATCCATACCCCAGTCCTTTAATGTATTATAAGCATTGACTGCTTTTTCAGCATCACTTTCATCATCCTGAAAATCAAATTCAAGCTTCACGCCATTAATACCGCCAGCCTCATTGACTTCCTTAACTGCAAGGTCAATACCATTTTTAACTGCATTACCGTAAATCGCATTCTGTCCTGTCACCGGGCCAATGCTTCCAAGCTTAAATACTGTATCACTGCTGCCGCCATTGGAGCTGCCCTGTCCACATGCTGCCATTGAGAGTACCATCGCACCGGCTAATACTAATCCAACTGCTTTTTTCATAAAAATCTCCTCCTTAAAATGCAAATTTGACATTCAAAGCTTCCAAACATGCAATTGCTTTAGCACGTCAATCTGCTACTTGAATTTTGAGCTTTTCCCTATAATACCCTTATTTTTTAGATTTGTCAATGCTCTTTTTCCCGAAATATCGCAGTAAATTTTTGAATCTTATGGCAATTTTCCGTCAAATTTTATATAATGATATCAAGACTACGGGTAAATCCAAACTATATAGAAAGGTTCAAGCGAATGAAGAAATCAGAAATATACTATTTTATTGTCAATCCCGCCTCCCGTTCCGGACGCGGCAGAAAATTATGGCACGCATTAAAGCCCCGTTTAAAAGCACATCATATCCGTTATCGTGTATTTTTTACGACAGGCCCTGATACTGCCGGAAAATACGCCCGCCATTTGGCCTTATCTTCCAGAGAAACAATACGCATCATCGTCATGGGCGGCGACGGCACTTTAAATGAAGTTGCCGGCGGCATCCACCATCTTGACAATATGCTTTTGGGCTATATTCCGACCGGTTCGAGCAACGACTTTGCCCGCGCCCATAAAACTACTTACGGTGACGGCAAAATTTCATTTCCCCATCTTCATCGGGAGGCATCAGCTATGGATACAGGCCTTATGACCGCCGGAAAAAATACGCCCCGTGCTTTTATTGTAAGCACCGGTATCGGCTATGATGCTGCTGTGACAAGCGAGTGCAACACCTCATCCTTAAAAAAATTTTTAAATAAATTATATCTGGGAAAACTTGCTTATCTTTTGATTGGGATTAAACATATTTTTACAAGAAAAACTGAAGATATGACGGTTACGACAGATACAAACAAAGCCGTAACCTTTAAAAATGTATTTTTTATTTCCGTACATAACCACCGCTGTGAAGGCGGCGGCTTTACTTTTGCCCCCGATGCCGTACCCAATGACGGACTGCTTGACGTCTGTATAATATACGGTTTAAACAAGCTGCAGCTCATTCCTGTGCTGCTTGCCTCCATCAAAGGCCGGCACACACATTTTAAAGGTGTTCAGACAATGCGCTGCCGCCATATAGATATTAAGTCTAAATCACCACAACCGGTACATGCCGACGGTGAGGCATGCGGCATGCACACTTCCCTTGAAGTATCATGCTGCCCGCACAGCCTTAAAATGCTGCTGTGACAGACAGCACCGGCATTAATTTTCGTGGCATATAGAAGCAAATTCACCGCCAATAACGGCTGACAGCGCCTGCGGGCTGACTTTTAGCGATGAACCAATGCGTCCGCCGCTGACAACAATCTTTTCAAAATTTACAGCGCTGTCATCAAACACTGTCTTAAACTGCTTTTTCATTCCAATCGGGCTGCATCCGCCGCGGACGTAGCCCGTAATTTTTAAAATGTCTTTCACATGAATCATTTCCACGGATTTTTCGCCGACAACCTTTGCCGCCTTCTTCAAATCAACTTCCTTATGAATCGGAATCACAAAAACATAATAATTGCCGCTTTTTCCGACAGTCACAAGCGTTTTAAAGGACTGCTCATACGGAATACCGCATATATCCGCAGTCTTTAAGCCATCCACAAATTCATCGCACTCATACTGTATGAGCTCATATTCAATTTTATGCTTATCAAGAAAACGCATTGCATTCGTTTTTATCTCTTTCAAACAAACACCTTCTTATCTTTTTTTCTTTCTTTCCTCATGACGGCGGCGTATATCCTCCCGCAGCTCATCAAGTGCCTCAGCAAACTTTCCAGAAGCAGCATATGGATTATCTCTGAGCAGACGCCGGATAAAAAATGCTCTGAATTTCGACAGCCGGGAATATTCATCCTTACGTTTAAGTGCATACTCCTCACGGATGGCCGCGAGACGTTCCGCCGCTTCCTCTTTGGCAGCATCCCAGCGCACACTCGCTTCCTCTTTGGCATTATCCCAGCGCGCACTCGCTTCTTCTTTGGCATTATCCCAGCGCGCACTCGCTTCTTCTTTGGCGGCATCCCAGCGTTCACTGGCCTGCGCCCTTGCCTCGCTGATTTTTTCAGAAATTTCATCACTGCGCTGTTCAAGCTGATTCATAAGTCCCTGTGCCTGCGCCCGTATTGCTGTCAGCTTCTCAAGCAAACGACGCAGATCCCATGCAGCCTTGAATGACACAGCAAAGTCAGATACAAACAGCACTGAAATCACCGATATAAGTGTTATCAAAAGCCATAACGGCACGGAAAGCACAACCGATTCGATCGGCTCATGGATCACCTCTGTCAAAAGCAAAGACAAAAATCCCCACGCAATTGATGATGAAAGACAGATGTAGCCTTTGTAATTAAACTTCTGATTACTGTAATCCCAATATTTTACTTTAAATAAAAGCTCCATCACAGCACCTGTCACAAGTTCGAGAAGTGTTGCGGAAATCATTCCAAAAAGCCATACAAGCCATAAATTATCACGGACCGGTATTGTCACAATAAGAATTGCAATCGCACCCGAACCGTAAATCGGCAGCATCGGCAGTTTTAAAAAGCCTCTGTTGACAAAGCGGCGTTTTTTTAATGAAACATAGGCTGATTCAAAACACCAGCCAATGAAACAGTAAATATAAAAAAACAGCAGCCACTGCAGTACACTGTATGACATAAAATCCTCCTTATTATAAATCTCACCTTGCGTGCAAATTTAAAAATCCCGAAATCCCTGACGGGATTTCGGGAGTATGGCATTAACCGCCCTGTTTTTTAATTTCACGCTTTGTTTACTGAGCCGAATAATTCCATTTTCTCTTTAACTGTAGCCTTGATTGCTTCAAAGCCCGGAGCTAAAAGTTTACGTGGATCAAAGCCCTTGCCTTCAAGGTCTTTGCCTGCTTCGATGTACTTACGTGTTGCATCAGCAAATGCAAGCTGGCACTCTGTATTTACATTGATTTTTGCAACGCCAAGAGAGATTGCCTTCTTAATCATGTCTTCAGGAATACCTGTACCGCCATGAAGCACTAACGGCATATCGCCTGTTAAAGCCTGAATGGCATCTAATGTCTCAAAGCTTAATCCCTGCCAGTTTGCCGGATATTTTCCGTGGATGTTGCCGATACCTGCTGCTAACATTGTTACGCCTAAATCTGCAACAGCTTTACACTCGTTCGGATCTGCACACTCGCCTGCACCGATAACGCCGTCTTCCTCGCCGCCGATTGAACCAACCTCAGCTTCAAGAGACATACCTTTTTCAGCACAAATTGCAACTAATTCTTTTGTCTTTGCAACATTTTCCTCGATTGGGTAATGAGAACCATCAAACATGATTGAGGAGAAGCCTGCCTCAACACACTTTAAACAGCCTTCAAATGAACCGTGGTCAAGATGAAGTGCTACAGGTACAGTGATGTTTAATTCTTCTAACATACCATTAACCATACCTACAACAGTCTTGTAACCTGTCATATATTTTCCTGCGCCCTCAGAAACACCTAAGATTACAGGGGAGTTTAATTCCTGAGCTGTTAAAAGGATTGCTTTTGTCCACTCAAGGTTGTTGATATTAAACTGTCCAACTGCATAGTGGCCTGCTTTTGCTTTGTTTAACATATCTTTTGCTGATACTAACATGATTTATTCCTCCATATAATTAAATTTTTGTATAAATCGCGGGCATATAAAGCCCTGTATCGACTTTATTATAGCTTATTCCGTCTGAAAAATAAACACACCTTCGGCTATTTCTCGGAATTTGTGAAATTTTTGTCGATTTCACCGAATTTTAGTGTCTTAATTTTAAATCTATATAATTTTTGATGAATTCTGCTGTCTTATCAATTCCAAGAACACTTGTATCTACCGACAAATCATAGCTGCTGCAGGCGCCCCAGTCCTTTCCGGCATAGTAGCCGTAATAGCTTTCACGCTTTTTATCTGTAGAATGAATCTTCTTTGCAGCTTCCTTTTCACTCAGATGATAAAGCCGGCATATACGCTCAATACGCTTTTCCAATGGCGCACACACATAAATTCGGTTCTTCTCTCAAAATATACTCGCCGCATCTGCCGATTAAAACAAAGGACTCTTTCTTTGCAAGTTCTCTTATAACTTCCGCCTGAATATTAAAAAGGCGGTCGCTTGATAATGTGTTGTCCAGCGGATTCATAGAATTTGCCATTGAAAATGTATTCATTGCCAAAGCATATAAAAAGCTGTCGGTCGGTTTTTCGTCCACTTTTTCAAAGTAATCCTTTCTGATACCGCTTTTATCTGCTGCCATCTTCGGAATCTCGCTGTCATAAAGCTTTATGCCTAAAAGATTTGCCAGCTTTGTTCCCATCTCCTTGCCACCACTGCCATACTGACGGTTTAATGTGATAATCAGATTACCTGCCATACTAATTCCTCCCAACGCTGCGCTGTCATTGTGTACACGCATTTCATTTTATATGATACAAAGAGTCAGACGGTCAAAAATCCAGCACAAGCTTGCTTGCATGTATTTTCTTCCTGACATCTTTCATAAGTATATCACATTTTTTAATTTTTTCCAAGTAAATGAAATGACTTATCGTCCTTTGATTTAATACTGACTGTAATTTCACAATCCGAAACATGACTTTCATTGACATCAAGTGCATAATTAATCTTTGTCTCAATATTCATGTCATCCTCATGACAGCAGATCGCTGTCGTATTAATTCCGATAAGCAGCTGTCCAAACGGCGTCGTATAATAAGTCATATTCTTTTTATCTGTCTCAAAAACCATATGGGTATTGTTGACGCCCTTTCGGATCACCTCAACACGGCTTTCTTCTATTTTAATGATGTTTTTAACTTCTTCGCCGCTCTCCGGCATCATCTCATCATAGAGCACATAATGTTTGCCGTTTTTAAAAAAATAATCTGCACCTGTGATGACTTCCACCGGTTCATCGCCGTTTGTCTCAAATTGAAAACCACATATTGATAAAATGACGTCCTTTGTCATAAAATCCTCTCTTTTCTAATAATCCTCGATAGGTACAAGTTTCGTTTCCACAAGTTCGACAGGCAAAATCGAATTTGCAAATGAGCTGAACTTTTCAGCGCCGTCACTGACATAAAACTGATATTTTGCAGGGCCGCTGTCTTTGTAAATGCCCCGTTCCTTAAGCAGCTCGCGAAGACTCACTGCCGTCTCATAAGCCGGATTCACAAGCTGCACATGTTCTCCGGCAATTTTGCGGATTGTGCTTCGAATCAGCGGATAATGGGTACAGCCAAGCACAAGGGTATCCACACCGGATGCAATAAGCGGGCGGATATATCTTGAAGCCATCTCATCTGTCACCGGATCTTCAAGCATTCCCTCCTCCACAAGCGGCACAAACAGTGGACATGCTTTTCCGACAACCTTAAAATCCTGATTATACTTGTGAAGTACCTCCGTGTAAATCCCACTGTTGACTGTACCGATGGTGCCAAGTATACCGATATGGCCATTGACTGTCGCCTGCGCCGCCGCCTTTGCTCCCGGCAGCACGACACCCATCACGGGAATATCTGTCTCTGGCGCAACTGTATCAAGCGCATAGGCACTTGCCGTGTTGCAGGCGATAACGATAGCTTTCACTTTTTTTGTTTTTAAAAAGTGAATAATCTGTCTTGAATAATCAATGACAATATTTTTAGATTTATTGCCGTAAGGCACTCTCGCCGTATCTCCGAAATAAACAACATTTTCGTTTGGAAGCTGGCGGATAATCTCGCGGACAACGGTCAGACCGCCCACACCCGAATCGAATACACCTATCGGCGCTTCTTTATCCACGGGAATCCCTCCTATCTTTCATACCTGCTAAATGCAAGTTCAATCAGACGGTCGATTAACGCCGCATTGTCTACGCCCTTATCTGCCCACAGCATCGGATACATACTAATTGATGTAAAGCCCGGAAGCGTATTAATTTCATTGAAAACGACCTCGTTTGTATCTTTTTCTAAAAAGAAATCAACTCTTGCAAGGCCATAACCGTCAACCCTCTTAAATATTTCCACAGCGTCCCTTCTTATTTCTTCAAGAACACCGTCCGGAAATACCGGATGCAACTCTGTTCTTGAAACAGGATTGTTATATTTTGCATCATATGTATAGAAATCTTCC
>USSL01000080.1 GCA_900557175.1 uncultured Eubacteriales bacterium | reverse complement strand
CAGGGCATGTCTATATTTCCTCACAAAATCATGGCTATGCGGTTGTCGGTGAAAGTATAGATCAAGCGGTGGCCAAGCCGTGGTTTGTCAATGTCAATGATGGTACGAATGAAGGGCTTATTTATAAAAATATACCGGCAATATCAGTGCAGTTTCATCCTGAAGCGTGCGGCGGGCCGAAAGATACAGACTTTTTATTTGATGAATATATAAAAATGATTGAAGCAGCAAAAAGAAAAGAGGTGCCATTATGCCGTTAAATCCAAATATAAAGAAAGTGCTTGTCATCGGTTCGGGACCGATTGTTATCGGGCAGGCAGCAGAGTTTGACTATGCGGGAACACAGGCGTGCCGTGCTTTAAAGGAGGACGGGATAGAAATTGTACTTGTCAATTCAAATCCGGCGACTATTATGACGGATCATATGATGGCCGATAAAATATATATAGAGCCGCTGACACTGACAACAGTGAAACGGATCATTGAAAAAGAAAAGCCGGACAGCATTTTGTCGGGGCTTGGCGGTCAGACAGGCCTGACACTTTGTATGCAGCTTGCCCACGAAGGATTTCTTGAACGTCACGGGATAAGGCTGTTAGGTTCTATGCCGGAAACGATAGACAGGGCGGAGGACAGACAGCTTTTTAAAGAGACAATGGAGAGCATCGGGCAGCCGTGTATTCCGTCTGAGGTTGTCACTGATGTGGAGGCAGCGCTGAAATTTGCAGATGAAATCGGCTATCCGGTAATTGTCCGTCCGGCATTTACATTGGGAGGTTCTGGCGGCGGTATTGCCCAAAATGAAGATATGCTTAAAGAAATCGCCCAAAATGGTTTGATGCAGTCGCCGATATCACAGATTCTTGTCGAACGGTGTATTGCCGGATGGAAAGAAATCGAGTTTGAAGTAATCCGTGATAAACAGGGCAATGCAATCACGGTCTGTTCTATGGAAAACTTTGATCCCGTAGGTATTCATACAGGTGACAGTATTGTCATTGCGCCGGCAGTTACACTGGCAGACAGAGAATATCAGATGCTCCGGAGTGCGGCTTTAAAAATTATAGATGCCCTTGGGGTTGAAGGCGGCTGTAACTGTCAGTTTGCCTTAAAACCGGATGCCTTTGAATATGCGGTAATCGAGGTTAATCCGAGAGTGTCGCGTTCTTCGGCGCTTGCATCGAAGGCGACCGGCTATCCGATTGCAAAGGCAGCGGCAAAAATTGCCGTCGGATATACACTTGATGAAATTAAAAATGCGGTGACAGGGACGACATATGCAGCTTTTGAGCCGGCGCTTGATTATGTTGCCGTAAAATTTCCAAAATGGCCTTTTGATAAATTTGTTTATGCGAAGCGGACACTTGGAACGCAGATGAAAGCGACCGGTGAGGTTATGGCAATTTCTGACAGCTTTGAATCTGCAATCATGAAGGCTGTCCGCGGGGCGGAAATAGACGCAGACAGTTTGTATGTACCGTGGGCTGCACAACTTTCTGACACGGAAATAAGACAGAGACTGCATGTTCAGGATGATCATAGAATTTTTATAATTTATGCCGCCATTAAGCGGGGAATGGATATTCCGTATATTCATGATGTTACAAAAATTGACTGCTGGTTTTTAAGTAAATTAGCGCATATTGCAGCGTTTGAAAATAAAATTGAAGGCAGGCCGCTGAGCTTTGAAATGTATTGCGAAGGAAAACGTCTTGGCTTTACAGATCAGGCGCTCCAAGCGCGAAGCGGCAGTGATTTTGACTTTTTTTTGATGCCGGCATATAAGATGGTTGATACGTGTGCCGGAGAATTTCAGGCGATGACACCTTATTTTTATGCAACATATCAGCGCCCTGACAGTGGCGGTGAAAGTGAGGCAGAGCAGTTTGTGAAACATAAGAAAAAAAGCATCGTCGTCTTAGGTTCGGGACCAATAAGAATCGGGCAGGGGATTGAGTTCGACTATGCCAGTGTCCACTGTGTCCATATTCTTAAAAGACTGGGCTTTGAGGTAATTATTATCAATAATAATCCTGAGACTGTCTCGACAGACTTTGATACGGGAGACAGGCTTTATTTTGAGCCTTTAACAAAGGAAGATGTGGCACATATTTTAGACATTGAAAAGCCGTTTGGTGTTGTCGTTGCCTTTGGCGGCCAGACGGCCATTAAGCTGACAAAATTTCTCGATGCGTCAGGCGTTCGTATTATCGGCACATCGGCAGACAGTATTGATATGGCTGAGGACAGAGAAAGGTTTGATGCATTGCTTGAAACACTGCATATTCAAAGACCGGAAGGATATACGGTAATGAATATGACGGAGGCATTAGCGGCAGCAGAAGCGCTGGGGTATCCGGTGCTGATGCGTCCAAGCTATGTTCTTGGCGGTCAAAATATGATTATTGCCTATAGTGATCGTGATATTAAAGAGTACATGAAAATTATTTTGTCCCACAATATTAAAAATCCGGTGCTTATCGACAAATATATTGAGGGACGTGAGCTTGAGGTGGATGCGGTTTGTGACGGTACAGATATACTTATTCCGGGAATTATGGAGCATATTGAACGTTCCGGCGTTCATTCCGGTGACAGCATTGCTGTTTGCCCGGCAGTGCATATGGATGACGGGCTGAAAGAAATGATTTATGAAACAACTTTAAAACTGTGCCGAGGCCTTCATGCTGTCGGTATTGTTAATGTCCAGTATATTGTTTCGGACAATCAGCTCTATGTTATTGAAGTAAATCCGCGGGCATCAAGAACAGTACCTTATGTTTCAAAGGTGACCGGCGTGCCGGTTGTTGATCTGGCTGTACAGGTCAGCCTCGGAAGAAAACTTTCGGATTTAGGATACGGCACAGGCATATATCCGCCGGCCGGCTATATTGCCGTTAAGGTTCCGGTGTTTTCCTTTGAAAAGCTCGGAGGTGTTGATACACAGCTTGGACCGGAAATGAAATCTACAGGCGAGGTGCTTGGCATCGGACGGAATTTAAAGGAGGCGCTCTATAAAGGTTTTGTGGCCGCAGGTTATAAGTTTTATCGTGAGGGCGGTGTCTTTTTAACGGTGAGAAACAGTGATAAGCATGCCCTTGCAGCGCTTGCTGAAAAATTTCTGATGCTTGGCTTTAAGCTTTATGCAACGCAAGGCTGTGCCAAAGTCATCAGTGATGCCGGTATGGCGGTGACTTTGGTGCCTAAAATCGGCGAAAATGAAGATTTTAACAGTATGACACTTTTAGAAAGCGGTGAAATTGCTTATATTGTGTCCATATCAGCGAAAGGAAGAATCCCGGTGCGCGACAGCGTGAAAATAAGACGGCGTGCCTGTGAACTTGGTATTGTATGTGTGACAAGCATCGACACGGCCGACGCATTGGCAGACTGCCTTCTGAGCGGTTTTAAAGAAGATGGCGTAGAGCTTGTCGATATGAATCATATGGTGCGTCCTGACGATGTCTGACACATGGCGCATCCGATTAGTGTCTGACACATGGCACATCCGATTAGTGTCTGACACATGGTGCATATCCGCTTAGGTCTGATGCTTGACTTTAAATTCAGATTGTTTATACTAGATATTAGCGGGGCAGTGCCCCTTAAGACATCTGATGAAAGGAAGACTTTATGATGATTAAAGAAAGACTTGCAAAGCTTCGGGAGCTGATGAAAAGAGAGGGCTATACAGCTTACGTCATCCCGACAAATGATTTTCACCTTTCCGAATATACGGGAGATTATTTTAAAGAAAGAAAGTTTATGTCCGGATTTACAGGATCGGCCGGGACACTTGTCGTGACAGAAGATGAAGCGGGACTGTGGACGGACGGACGTTATTATATTCAGGCAGAACGTCAGCTTGAGGGCAGCACAATTACCTTATTTAAGCAGGGTATGAAGGATGTGCCGCTGCCGGAGGAGTATCTTGCAAAAAAGATGGGTGAGGGCGATGTTGTTGGTTTTGACGGCAGAGTGATCCCTGCAAAATGGGGCATGGATTTAGAAACATGTCTTGAAAAAAAGGGCGCAAAGCTGTGCGGTACAAAAAATCTTATTGATGAGATTTGGACAGACAGACCGGCAATGCCAAAAGATAAGCTTTTTATTTTAGAAGAAAAATATGCCGGTGAGACGATGGCGCAGAAGGTTTTGCGTGTCCGCGAAAAGATGGCAGAAGCCGGCGTCGGCGTGCACATTCTGACATCGCTTGATGACATTGCATGGCTTTATAATCTGCGCGGCAGCGATATTGCAAATACGCCGGTATTTATGGCTTATACGATGATTTCATCAGAGAGCGTGCTTTTGTTTATTGATTCAGATAAGCTGACAGCCGAAACAAGAAATTATCTCAAAGAAAATCATGTTGAGGTGATGCCTTATAATGCCATTTATGAGTGGCTCACATGGGTCGATAAGGATGAAACCGTGCTTCTTGACTTAAATAAGGTCAACTATGCCATTGTGAAGGGACTTTTGGCAAAGATTGAAAATCAGCCGAATCCGACAACACTGTTTAAGGCTGTTAAAAATGATACGGAGATTAAAAATCTGTTTACGGCGCATATTAAGGACGGCGTCGCTGTGACGAAGTTTATGTATTGGCTGAAAACAAATATCGGAAAGACAGAGATTACGGAAATTTCTGCCAGTGATTATCTTGAAAACTGTCGGCGCGCGCAGGGCTGTATTGATTTAAGCTTCCCGACAATCAGCGCCTACAATGCCAATGCGGCAATGATGCACTACAGCGCCACACCTGAGAGCAACGCTGTATTAAAACCGGAAGGACTTTTACTTGTTGATTCCGGCGGACAGTATCTGGAAGGAACTACAGATATTACAAGAACCTTTGCTCTTGGACCGGTTACAGAGGAAGAGAAGAAGCACTATACGATGGTTCTTATGAGTATGCTGCGTCTGGGACATGTAAAATTCCTTCAGGGCTGCAGCGGTTTAAGCCTGGATTATGTGGCGAGAGAGGTATTTTGGAAGCATGGCCTGGATTATAATCATGGCACAGGACATGGAATCGGATATTTGCTGAATGTACATGAGCGTCCTGCAGGTATTCGTTTCCGTGTGGTTCCGGAACGTCAGGACAGCTATCCTTTTATGGATGGAATGGTTTGCTCTGATGAACCGGGACTGTACATTGAAGGAAGTCATGGAATCCGTACAGAAAATCAGATGTTCTGTAAAAAGGCAGAAAAAAATGAGTATGGTCAATTCCTCTGCTTTGAATTCCTGACCTATGTTCCTATTGATGTAGAGCCGCTGGATACAAAGCTGATGACAGATGAGGATGTGGTTTTCTTAAATGAATATCATGCACAGGTTTATGAAAAAATCAGTCCGTATCTGAATGATGAAGAAAAAGAATGGCTGCGTCAGGCGACACAGCCGGTTAAAAAGGCGTAATTTTGTAACTGTTCAAGAAGATGGCTAGTCCCGAACAGTTACGTCATTTTTTATTCCTCCCATGGAAGCTCCACAACTGTAAAGGGGTGGTTCACAAATGGGAGGAATTTTTCCAGAATATCCCTGGTGGAAATCTTTAAGCTCGATGTATTGATGCAGGGATGACATCCTATATATTCTCCTTTCAGCACGTCCTCGTCGATCAGAAGCTGTACCCGGTTATCTCTGTCGTTCATCAGCCCCAGAATACTGGCTGAACCCGGCGTAATATCCAGAAACTGTTCCATATATTCAGGCTTTGCAAAAGAAAGCCTTGAGGAATTGATCTGAGCTGAAAGATCCTTTGTTTTGAACTTTTTATCCCCGGGCATCAGCAGAAGATAAAAGTCTGTTTCCTGTCTGTTGCACAAAAAAAGATTTTTACAGATTACAGCGCCCAGTATTTTATCAACCTCCTCACAGGCCTCTATGGTCATAGCCGGCTCATGATCCACTCTTTCATAATGAATCCCTATAGAATCCAGAAAGTCATACGTTCTGATTTCTTTTTCCAGTCTTCCCTCTGTGTTCTGCGGTCTTCCACTTACAAGCTCCATTAATATCTTTCTCCTTTTTTCGTTTTTTACTTCTTCCGTGAGAATATTCCCTGAATAAGCGGACAGGTCCGTCTCAAACTCTCAGAATCCTCACAAAGAATCTTTTATTTACCGGGAAAATGTTACAGAATGTACTGTTTTCCGGGTAAAGAATAAAAGAGACCGTCATCTCTGGCAGTCTCTTCATGATATTCCTGTATGGTTTTAGTTCAGCTGATATACATCTGCATACTGCAGCCCAAAGCTTAATGCCTCTTCATGGCTTCCAAAATAAATATCCACATGTCCGTAAGGGGTTCCCAGATCCTCAACAGTATAAACAGTTCCGTTGATCAGAAGCTGTGTTCCAAAGGGAACTCCCGCCATAGCTACTGTATGACCTGCTGAAGGCATCACACCGCTGGCAGTGGCATTTCCCGCTGTTCCGCAGCACTGCGCGCAGTTACAGTAAGCTGTCAGCATGAAGTTTCCAAGGTATGTACCCTGACCGGAACCGGAAGAATCAGAGCTTCCATCTGTATCTGACGGAGCTTCCGGCTCTGTTTCCGTATCCTCTGTGTACTCTTCCGTATATTCTTCTGTATATTCTTCTGCATCCTCTTCCGGAGCAACCTCCTCTACAGTAACATCACTGCTTGTAGAGCTGCTTTCAGAATCGGTTGTGTCTGTTTCCGGATCATATTCCGGTTCTTCACTTTCCTGTGAAGCGGCTTCCTGCTCTGCCGCTGCCTGTGCAGCCGCCTGAGCTGCTGCTTTTTCCTGTTCAGCCTGCTCCATCAGAGTTGCAATACTGCTGTCTGCGCTGTTTACCTGAGCCATCAGAACATTTGCCTCTTCCTGGCTTGCGCTGATCTGGCTGATATAGGAGTTGATGCTGTCACCGGTAGTTGCAACCAGAGACTGCACTTCCTGCTGCTTGGCGCTTTTTTCGGAAAGGAGGCTGTTAATAGAGCTGGATTCCTCTTCTACCTTTTCCTCCTGTACCTGGATATTTTCCTGGGTTGCCTCATACTGCTTCAGCATATTTCTGTCATACTCGGAAATTTTTGAAATATTGTCCGCCTGATTCAGGAAATCTGCCAGGCTTTCTGATGACAGAAGTGTTTCCAGCATGGAATTTCCGCCATTTTCATACATATAAACAATACGAAGCTTCATTGCCTCATACTGATTCTCTGCTGTTTTCTTTGCCCTTTCCAGCTCTGTCTGGACTTTTTTCAGCTCTTCTTCCTTTTCAGCTGCTTCCACACTGAGCTGTGAAATTGTATTTGTCAGTTCATTATATTGTG
>USSL01000079.1 GCA_900557175.1 uncultured Eubacteriales bacterium | reverse complement strand
CTGAGGAATTTTACGATGCAGAGCAGGCGTACTATGACAAAGAACTGCCGGTCTATATGAATTGTGAGAACAATTATAAAAGGGTGCTTTTTGAATCGCCGTACAGAGCTTATCTTGAAGAAAAGATTGGTAAAGTTGCTTTTAAAAATATGGAGCTGGAGATTAAAGGCGAGGACGAACGCATTATACCGCTGCGTCAGGAGGAATTTGCACTCTGCACAAAGTATTCAAAGCTGATTGCAAAGGCAGAGATTGAATTTAACGGCGAGAAGCTCAACATTTCCCTGCTCCGCAAATATTTAATTGCCGATGACAGAGAAGTGAGAAAGGCCGCATGGGCAAAGCTCAGTGAGTATTTTCAGAGTGTCACAGGAGAGATTGATGAGATTTATGATGCGCTTGTAAAAAACAGAACAGCTCAGGCAAAGGCACTCGGCTATGATACATTTACAGAGCTTGGCTATATCCGTATGAAGCGCAACTGCTATGACAGAGCGATGGTTGAAAATTTCCGTGAGCAGGTCAAGAAGGATTTTGTGCCGTTTGCAGAACAGCTCCATGAGCGCAGACGGGAACGTCTTGGCATTGATAAGCTTTGCTACTATGATAATGAGGTTTACTTTAAGAATGGTAATCCGGCGCCTGTGAAGGGACCTGACGATATTTTACTTGCAGGACAGGAAATGTATGCCGAGCTTTCACCGGAGACAAAGGAATTTTTTGATTTTATGAAGGAAAATGAGCTTTTCGACGTGCTTGGAAGAAAGACAAAGCGCGCCGGCGGTTATATGACATTCCTTCCGGATTATAAGGCACCGTTTATTTTTGCAAACTTTAACGGTACAAGCGGTGATGTCGATGTGATTACTCATGAGTGCGGTCATGCCTTTCAGGGCTTTGTCAGCAGGAATGAAGAAATTCTTGAGCATAACGATATTGGTATGGAGACAGCAGAAATTCATTCAATGTCTATGGAATATTTTACGTATGGCTGGATGGAGAAGTTCTTCGGCGACAGAAGCGGCGATTATCTGAAAATGCATCTTGAAGATTCAGCTGCGTTCGTGCCTTACGGCTGTATGGTTGATGAGTTCCAGCATATCGTTTATGAAAACCCTGAGATGACGCCGGCTGACAGAAAGGCTGCGTGGGCAGACTTGGAAAAGGTCTATAAACCGCATCTTGATTACTGCGGCGATCCGTATTTCGGAAACGGCGGCTTTTGGCAGAAACAGCATCACATTTTTGATCTGCCGTTCTATTATATTGATTACTGTCTTGCTTCAATATGTGCGATGCAGTATAAAGTATGGATGGACAGAGATTACAAGGCAGCATGGGACAGCTACTTAAAGCTGTGCAAGCTGTCGGCTTCAGATTTTTATACAAATATGCTTAAGGAAGTTGGTCTTGACAGTCCGTTTGAGGATGGCTGTGTCAGCCGTATTGTGGCAGCCTTAAAAGAAAAAACCGGTGTGTGATATTTTATGAAGAAATATTATAAGGATTATGAACCGGATTCAAAGGTGCTTGATAACGGTAAGGTTGTCAGGAATGTGATTTATACAGGCGATTATTATGAGTGTACGGCAGAGCTTAAAGCGTATGAACAGCATTTTGGACGGCTGCTTGCAATGACTGTAATTTATACAGTGCTGTTTGTCGGCATCGGCCTCATTAATTCTCCGGGCGGCCGGAATTTTGCTGTGTTTTTTCCGTATTTCGGAAGCTTTTTGCCGATGGCTTATCTGTGGACAGCGCTTTTCGGGCGTGTGACACTTATATATAATAGTAGAAACAGCTCAGAAAAAGAGACCATCCAAAAGATGAAATTTGCAAGATATGAGAGGACATATTGCAGAATTAAAAAATGTGCCATTGCGATGACCGTACTTATGGGCATCGCGGCGGTGTCCAGCTTGATTCTTATATTTATGCATATTGGGAAAAAGGGCATGGTGGAAGAAATGTTTTTCTTTGCCGGTGCTGTATGTATGGTTTTAGACGCAAATTTCATAAGAATTGAGAATATGCGGCTGTCTTACAGAAAAATTCAAAATGAAGCCTCAAAACAGAAAAGTGAATAAATATTCAAAAAATAAAGTCGCATAAAAGCAGAATTTGTCAAGTTGTACAAAAGTTTTTTGAAAAATTTATCAAAAAAATACAGATATTCTTTGACGTATACTATGTCAATGTGATATAATATCAAAGTGTTTTATACACAAATTTAAAAGTAGGAGGAGAACACTATGAAAACTTCAAAAAAAGTGATGGCGCTTATGCTTTCAGCAGCAATGTGTGCAGGTGCACTTGCAGCTTGTGGAAAAGGCAGTGACACACCATCGACTCAGGCGTCCGGTCAGACAGATGCATCGGCAGAATCTGAGTCAACAGCAAAAAAAGCTGACGAAAATACACCTTTAGTTGTAGGTGTTATGGAGCTCAGCGAAAAATTTTCTTCATTTAATGCAGAGACAGATTATGATAAGCAGATCGCTCTTTTAACACAGGAGCCTTTACTTATGATCGACCGTGGAGGCCAGCCCGTATTAAAGTCAATCGACGGTGCAAAAGTTGAATATAACGGCACAGAGTACACATATCAGGGTATCTATGACTGGGATATTCAGAAGGAAGATTCAGGCAAGACAACATATACTGTAAAAATCAGAGATGATATTAAGTTCTCAGACGGCGAAGCTTTGACAGCTGATGATATTATCTTTAATTACTATGTATTATGCGATCCAAGCTTTACAGGCGGTGCTACATTAAATACACAGCCGATCACAGGTCTTAAAGATTATATAAAAGGCGACGCAACAAAGATCGAAGGTATCAAAAAGGTTGATGATTACACAGTATCTGTAACAACAGATTCTTATGATGTAACAACAATCTACCAGTTAGGCTTAGAGGGTATCGCACCTTTACATTACTATGGTGATGAAAGCAAATATGATTATGAAAATGACAAATTTGGTTTCGACAAGGGTGACCTTTCTACAGTCGATGCAAAAGACGGCGCACCAATGGGCGCAGGTCCTTACAAATTTGTAAAATATGAAAAGAAGACAGTTTACTTTGAAGCAAACGAAGATTACTGGCGCGGCGCACCGAAGACAAAATATGTTCAGTACAAGGAAGTACAGGACAGAGATAAGATCACAGGTGTTCAGCAGGGTACAATCGACTTAACTGATCCTGACGGTTCAAAGCAGACAGTTGAGCAGGTTGGCGAGATCAATGGTAACGGCGATGTAAACGGCGATGTAATCACAACATCAAGAGTATTTAACTTAGGTTATGGTTTTATCGGTATCAACGCTGATACAGTAAAGGTTGGCGACGATCCTGCATCTGAGGAATCCAAGAACTTAAGAAAAGCATTTGCAACAGTATTCGCAGTATTCCGTGATACAGCAATCGACACATATTACGGCGATGCGGCAGATGTATTAAACTACCCGATTTCAAATACTTCATGGGCAGCACCTCAGAAGTCTGACGCTGACTACAATATTGCTTACTCAAAAGACGTTGAAGGCAATGCGCTTTACACAGACGGTATGTCTCAGGAAGATAAAGAAGCAGCAGCTAAAGAAGCAGCTTTAGGCTACTTTGAAGCAGCAGGCTACACTGTAAAAGACGGCAAAGTGACAAAGGCACCGGAAGGCGCTAAGATGAGCTATGAAATCATTATCGGCGGCGGCGGTAACGGTGACCATCCTGCATTCCAGGTATTGACAGATGCAAAGGCTGTATTTGATGAAATCGGTATTGCATTAAATATTAATGATCCATCAGATGCCAATGTTATGTGGGATAAGAATAATGCGGGTACACAGGAAATGTGGGTTGCAGCATGGGCAGCAACAGCAGATCCAGATATGACTCAGTTATACAACAGCGGCAATATCCCTGGACAGGGCGGTACAGACAGTAACTATTACCATATTCAGGATGCTGACCTTGACGAGTTAATTGCCGATGCCCGTGTTTCTGATGATAACACATACAGAAAATCAGCTTACAAAGAATGTATGGAAATCATCCTTGACTGGGCAGTTGAAATCCCTGTTTACCAGAGAGAAAACTTTGTAATTTACAGTACAGAGCGTGTCAACACAGACACAATCACAAAAGACCCTACACCATTCTATGATTGGAAGAGTGAAATCTACAATATTGAATTAAATTAATCGCATAATAAAAATGACTGATATGACATGCCGGTTCTGCCTGCCAAGAGGCGGAATCGGCTGTTGACAGTCGTACACTGTAATATACAGGTTGAATGAGGTATGATGGGAGAGAAACATAATGCGCGATAATAAAATGCTGAAATTTATAGTTAAGAGGGTATTAATGAGCATTGTTATCTTGTTTTTCGTTGCGATGATTATTTACGGAATTATGAGATGTATGCCGACCTCTTTTGTTGAAAATATGGCAAGACAAAAAGCTTCTCGCCCAGGCGGAGGCTCATATCAGGAATGGCTGGATAAGCTTAACGCCATTTATCATATGGACGGCAGTCCGGTTACCGGTTTCTTTGCATGGCTTGGACAGGCAATTCAGGGAAATTTCGGAGAATCATGGGTATATAATATCCCTGTTACAGAAAAATTTACCCGCGTCATCGGCTATTCATTTGCTTTAGGCGCAGTATCTTTTGTACTGCAGATGGTTATTGCGATTCCTTTAGGAATTGTTGCTGCAAGAAAGCAGTACAGCAAAACAGACTATGCAGTATCATTTTTTGCATTGCTCGGTATTTCTTTACCGACATTCTTTTTGGCAACACTTTTAAAGTGGGTATTTTCAATCAAGCTTGGCTGGTTTGACTTATTCGGTATGGTTGACCGAATGCATGAAACAATGACGCCAATCCAGCAGTTTTTAGATATTGTAAAACATTTCGTACTTCCGACGGTCACATTGACACTTGTCAGTGTCGGTTCTATGATGCGTTACACACGTACAAATATGTTAGAAGTATTAAATTCAGATTTTATCAGAACAGCGAGAGCCAAAGGCCTTTCCGAGAGCCGTGTTATTAATTACCATGCTTTCAGAAATACGCTGATTCCGATTGTAACAATTGTCGGCGGTTCATTACCTGGCCTTTTTGCAGGTGCCCAGATTACTGAGACACTTTTCCAGATTGAAGGTATCGGTTATGTATCTTATTCGGCAATGATTAAGGGAGATATTCCTTTCTCTATGTTCTATATGTTATTTATGGCAATACTGACACTTCTCGGTACGCTTTTGGCAGATATATTCTATGCCGTCGTCGATCCGCGTGTCAGAGTAAACTAGAGGGAGGTATGTGAATAATGAATAATCGTGATAATCATCAGAAAAAAGATGACAGTCATTTGAATATAGACACAAATGGAAAAAACACAGAAGTAAAAGCGCTTGATGATGAGCGCCGTGTTAAAAATCTGTCACCGGGAATGCTTGTTGTTAAACGTTTTATGAGAAACAGACTGGCGGTTGTTGGTGTTATTATCATTTTGGCAATGTTTTTATTCTCTTTTGTCGGCGCTTGGGTTTCACCTTACGGTGAGACAGAAGTTTTCCGTACAACTGAGAAGATGGAAAAAGAATTTGCCGGTGTCAAGACAAATGATGAATACCAGTATATAAATGCACCGGATCAGGAACTTCCGTCTGTTGCAAAGACAAAATTAATCCTTGCAATTACAAAGGGTGAATCATCCTTTGAAGCGAAGGATGTGACTTATGACCTTTTAAAAGAGGGCAATGATTTTTACCGTGTCGGCACAAAGACACAGATTGGCACATTTACTGTGAAGGATGGCAAGGCAGAAGGTGCGGATGCATCTGTTTCCGAGGCACTTTCAACAGCATTGGCTGACGGTGTATCAAGCTTTGAGGCCGGTGAGACAGCTTATTATTTTGAACTTGACGGAAATAACGGCACACTTTATACAGTTGAGCCGATTACTGTAGCGACAAAGAATATTTTCTCAACTGCCGCAGCAGATACAAAGCTTGACTATGAATTCAAATTTAATGCAGAGCGTGCTATGAATGGTACAGCCGACAGCTTTACGGCCGGCGGCAAAACTTATACAATTGAGCGAACTGAGGGCGAAAACGGCAGTGTTTCCGCAGTCTTTTATGATGAAGCAGGCGCTGAATATGCCGCAGCTTCACGTTTTTCAATGAATGCTATCGCTGAAGGTGTTTTCCTTTCAGGTGAGTTCAGAACAGCCGCAGAGGCAGCCATTGAAGCGAATGAATCTCAGTTTGAGTTTACAGAAGAAGACGGCACGCAGGCAACATATTATGTGAAGCGTGACGATAATCAGTGGATTATTAAAAGAACAACAGAGACACATGTAAGCAGCACATTTGAGGGACCGTCAAAAGAGCATCTTTTAGGTACGGACGGCAACGGTATGGATATGCTGACACGTCTGATGTACGGCGGACGAATTTCTCTGATGGTTGGTTTTGTTGTTGTATTTGCCGAGGTCTTAATCGGCGTTGTGCTCGGTGGTGTTGCTGGTTACTTCGGTGGATGGCTTGACAACCTGATTATGCGTCTCGTTGATATTTTCAACTGTATTCCGGCATTGCCGCTGTTTATCATCATTGGTTCCATCTTTGACTTTATCCAGTTAGATCCGATGGTCCGTGTGTTTGCGCTGATGCTTATTTTATCACTTGTACAGTGGCCGGCATTTGCACGTCTTGTGCGTGGTCAGATTCTCTCCTTAAGAGAGCAGGAGTTTATGATTGCCACAGAGGCGACAGGTATCAGTGTATTCAGAAGAATTTTTGTACATCTGATTCCAAACGTTTTGCCTCAGGTTATTGTTATGGCAACAATGAGTCTTGGCTCCACAATTCTTTTTGAAGCAACATTAAGCTTCCTCGGTATCGGTGTGAAGTATCCTTTAGCTTCATGGGGTTATATTATTAATGCGGTCAACGATGTTTACGTTTTGACAAATTACTGGTTTGCTTGGATTCCGGCAGGTATTTTAATTATCCTTACTGTACTCGGATTCAACTTTATCGGTGATGGTCTTCGTGACGCCTTTGATCCTAAGATGAAACGGTAGGTGAGAACAATGGCCATTTTAAATAAGAAAGCAAAAGATGCAAATTATATTTCTGCGAAGGAAGCGCGCCGCATTTCCAAAGAGAACAGAAAGATTACAGATAAAATTGAAAAACAGAGAAACAGAAAGCATATTCCGAGAGAAGAATATGTAACAAAAATGCATGATGAGAATAATGTTGTAGAATTTGATAATCTGCACACATATTTCTTCACAGATATCGGTACAGTAAAGTCGGTTGACGGTGTATCCTTTGAAGTGCCTCAGGGTAAGACAGTTGGTATCGTTGGTGAGTCCGGATGTGGTAAGTCTGTGACAAGTCTTTCATTAATGCAGCTTGTACAGCGTCCTCAGGGACAGGTTGTCGACGGTCAGATCCGTCTGAAT
>USSL01000078.1 GCA_900557175.1 uncultured Eubacteriales bacterium | reverse complement strand
ACGGCGGCATCCCCGATTGCATGCATGGCAATCTGAAGTCCCGCGCGGTTGGCGCTGATGCAGAAGTTATTGACTTCTTCCTGTGAATAGGCAAGAAAGCCTTTTTGATCAGGATTGTTTGTATAGCCGTCTTTGAGGGCGGCGTCCTCCGAACCGAAGCAGCCGTCAAGGGCAAGTCGGAAACAGCCGCCGATGTGCTTCATTTTGCGGCGGAGTACCTTCTGCGTGTCCATTGTCTGGAAAAATACTGTAAATTTTTGCGGCAGTGCCGGGCAGATCATATTGATAGTGTCGATGTCAATATCATTTTTATAGCCGACGCCCTCCACGCTGTGAATATAGCCGATGCCGCGTCCGGCCAGCGTGTCGGCCGCCTCGTACATACCTTTTAAAAGGGTGACTGGTGAAATCTTTTCGGTAATAAAATTAACAGCCTTATAAAAGGCATTCTGATAAAGCCAGCCTGTTTTCGCATCAAAGCCGTCGTCTTTTGTCACTTCCGGCGGAAAAGCACGGATAAGTGCCGAATTTGCCACGGCGGCATGACCGTCGTATTTGACAATTAAAAGCGGTATCGAAACCATTTTGTCAAGGTCATCTCTCTCCGGCAATCTTTTTTCTGAAACAGTGTGGGCGCTGCAGCCATAAGCCGGGAAAAAAGCAGCATCAGGATGGCTGTCTGTATAGTCATTTAAAATTTTACCCATTTCTTCAAAATTTTTAGCGCCGCGCACATCGGCTGTTGTTGAGAAAAGGGCGTAGCTTTCAAAATGAATATGCGTATCAGAGAAAGCCGGAACAACGCACCGGCCGTTTAAGTTGATACGCTTTGCGCCAGAAAACCGTTCCGGAATCGTATTTCCGGTAAAAACAATCCTGTCCCCATCTGTCACGAGAACTGAAAAAATACGGTTGTGCGTCTCGCAGGAAATAAAAGTGCCATTGTAATAAACAGTTGCCATAATAACCCTCCATTCCGTGTTACATTCATACTTTCATTATAAAACGCCGATTCCCCTTTTACAATCGCTTTTTGCTTGTGGCAGTCTGTATTTATGTGTTATACTATTGATAGCGTCAGCCGTGTTGCCCCTTGTCCACTGACGCTACCTTTGGTTTAAAACAAAAATGGAAAGGCAGGCGGTTCGGAAATGGAAAATTGGCCGGTGATTGCTGCGGTTGCGGCTGTTATAGGTCTGATTATTTTTAAGACGATTTATGATAAGGTGACGATAAAGCGGCGGATGCGAAGTTATTTTAAGAAGATATACGGCAAGGTGCCGGAGAATAATTATGAGAGTGGAAGATACGAGTATATTGATTATTACTTTAAACATAAGACGCATCAAAATGATGTCATTGATGATATTACATGGAATGACCTTGAGATGGAGGATATTTACAAATTACTGAATCAGACATCGACAGGCATCGGTGAGGAGTATCTTTATGCGGCGCTTCGGGAGCCTTTTTATGAAGCGGAGCCTCTGAGAAAAAGAGATGCGGTGATAAGCTGGTTTGAAGGACATGAGGATGAGCGGATTTTGGTACAGACAAGCTTAAAACGACTCGGCAAGATGAAAAACATGGGTGTTTATCAGTATCTTGCCTATCTGAAAGAGGCGCCCCGCCATAATCCACTGCCGAATGTTGTGCTCTGTCTCGGCCTTTTGACGTCGATTGTGCTGACTATTATTGCGCCGATGAAGTTTTTGGGACTGTTACTCTTGTTTGTTGCTGTCAACATGATTGTTTATTTTACTTATAAAAATAAATCGTTTTTTGATAACTTTTCTTATATGTCGGGCATTAGTTATTGCGCGCAGACAATTGCACAGATGGATATTCCGGTGCTTAAAGATGAAAACAGCCAGCTTTTGGAAATTTTAAAGCCGTTTCGCCGAATGAGCCGTTTTGGCTGGCTTTTTGTCAGCGGTTCACAGATGGGTGGTACGCTTTTAGATTTGTTTATGGACTATGTGAAAATGATGTTTCACATTGATGTCATTTTATTTGATTTTGTACTTCATACAGTCAAAAAGAATGAAGCCGGGCTTGATCGGATGATGGCTTATATCGGCGAGCTTGATATGGATATTGCAGTGGCGTCTTACAGAGCGATGATGGATGGCCACTGGTGCCGTCCGGTATTTGAGACGCCGCGGGCAAATCAGGATGAGCGGCCGCTTTGCTATGATGCCGGCGGTATTTGCCATCCGCTCATTCATGAGCCGGTCGTCAATGATATTCATACAAAGCGAAGTGTTCTTTTAACAGGCTCCAATGCATCGGGAAAATCGACATTTCTGAAAACCGTGGCGATTAACACGATTATGGGACAGACAATAAATACAGTGCTTGCGGATGCATACAGGGCTGATTTTTTCAGAGTTTATTCTTCAATGGCGCTCAGGGATAATTTGAGCGGCGGCGAAAGCTATTTTATTGTGGAAATCAAGTCATTGAAGCGCATTGTAGAGGCGGCCGGAAAAAAGGTGCCGATGCTTTGCTTTGTCGACGAGGTGCTCCGGGGAACAAATACGATTGAGCGTATCGCGGCTTCGGCTCAAATTTTAGACGCCCTCGGACGTATGAATGACATATGCTTTGCAGCAACGCATGATATTGAGCTGACACAGCTGCTTAAAAATGAGTGGGATAATTATCATTTTCAGGAAAAAGTGGAAAATAATCAGGTGATTTTTGATTATAAGCTTTATAAAGGCCGTGCAGTATCAAGAAATGCCATTAAGCTTCTTGGTATTATTGGTTTTGAGAATGAATTGATTGACCGTGCCGCAAAAATGGCGGCTGATTTTGAGCTGTGCGGCCAGTGGCGGATGTAAGGAGGAATTTAAAAATGATGTTTGTAAGAATATATACGGATGGCTCGGCAAGAGGCAACCCGGACGGTCCGGGCGGTTATGGCGCTGTGCTTGAATATACAGATACGAAAGGGCAGCTTCATGTGAAGGAACTGTCGGCCGGATACAAAAAGACGACAAATAACAGGATGGAGCTGATGGCGGCTATCCGTGCGCTTGAGGCGCTGAATCGTCCGTGTGTTGTGGAGCTGTATTCGGATTCCCAATATATGATTAAGGCGTTTAATGAACACTGGATTGACGGCTGGATTAAAAAAGGCTGGAAGCGGGGCAAGAATGAACCTGTGAAAAATGTGGACTTGTGGCAGCGGCTTTTAAAGGCAAAGGCGCCCCATCAGGTGACTTTTATATGGGTGAAGGGCCATGACGGCCATCCGCAGAATGAGCGGTGCGATACGCTTGCGACAACGGCAGCCGACGGCAGCAATCTGCTGGATGATAAAATTTTGAGTTTGACGGAGGATTTATGATAAAATTACCTGAGAAATTTATAGAGACGATGAAAACACTCCTCGGTGATGAGTATGAGGCATTTTTGGCAAGTTACAATAAGCCGGTGTACAGCGGCGTGCGTGTCAATACGTTAAAAATAAGCCCAAAAGACTATCTGGCGCTTACCGGCGAGGACTTAGAGCCTGTGGCATGGAATGAGAACGGCTTTTATTGTGAGTCGGCAAAGAAGTATTCAAGAAATCCGCTCTATTATGCGGGACTTTATTATATACAGGAACCGAGCGCTATGATGCCTGCCGGAATGCTTCCGGTGGAAGCAGGAGATAAGGTGCTTGATATGTGTGCGGCGCCCGGCGGAAAAAGTACGGCGCTTGCGGCTAAGCTTAACGGCACCGGGCTTTTGGTGAGCAACGATATCAGCTATTCGAGGGCTAAGGCGCTGCTTAAAAATATTGAGGCTTTCGGTGTAACAAACAGTCTTGTGATTAGTGAGGATCCTAAAAATCTTGTCGGCCGGTTTTCGGAGTTTTTTGATAAAATTTTAATTGATGCCCCTTGTTCGGGCGAAGGGATGTTTCACAAAAAGCCGTCTATGACAGAAAGCTGGGAAAGAAGCGGGCCTGAAGTTTACAGTGAGATTCAAAGAGCGATTACCGGCTACGGCGCGCAGATGTTAAAGCCGGGCGGCTATATGGTATTTTCAACGTGTACATTTTCACCGCTGGAGGATGAGGGCACAGTAGCATTTTTCCTTGAAAATCATCCTGAATTTGAACTTGTGAAGGAGGTCAGACTTTGGCCCCACAAAGTCAAGGGCGAGGGCCATTATGTGACGCTGCTTCGTAAAAAGGGTGCTTGTGAGCATGATTTTAAAGTGGCTTATAAGTGCAAAAAAACGGCAAAGCTTGATGGCTTTTACAAGTTTTTAAAAGAGGCCGCTATTACGAAAACTTTTGATGAGGAAAGAATCGAAGTACAAAAAGACCATGTTTATTATATGCCGGAAACGATGGTTGATACGAGCGGGCTTCGCGTGCTTCGGGCCGGTCTGTATCTCGGCAACCTGAAAAAAGATAGATTTGAGCCGAGCGGATCTTTTGGTGTTGCACTTAAAAAAGAAGACTGCAGCCATATTATTGATTTGGATTACAGGGCGCCGGAGGCCGTCAAGTATTTAAAATGCGAGACGCTTGAGGTTGACGAAAGCCTTGAAAACGGCTGGTATCTTGTCTGTGTCAATGGCTATCCGTTAGGCTGGGGTAAGTTAAACCGCGGCACGCTTAAAAATAAATATCCGGCAGGATGGCGGTGGCAGTCATGATGCGCCTTGATAAGTTTTTGGCAGATATGGGCGTTGGTACGCGCAGTGAGGTGAAAAAGCTCATTAAAGGCGGCCGTGTCAGCGTCGACGGTGCGGTTATTAAAAATGAGGGCTTTAAAGTGAGTGAAGCAATGACTGTGACTTGCTGCGGCAAGGACATTTCCTATGTGAAGGAAGAATATTATATGCTTCATAAGCCGTCAGACGTTGTTTCAGCGACAGAAGACAGAAAAGATAAGACAGTGCTCGATTTAATTGCTTCAAAGCGCCGCAAGGATTTGTTTCCGGTCGGACGGCTTGATAAGGACACAGAGGGGCTTCTTCTCATTACAAATGACGGAGCCCTTGCCCACCGTCTTTTATCGCCGAAAAGCCATGTGCCAAAGGTTTATTACGCAAAGGTTTTGGGCGAGGTGACCGGTGAAGATATTTTAAAATTTGCCGATGGACTGACAATCAGTAATGATTTTGAGGCGCTTCCGGCAGAGCTTGAAGTTTTATCGGTGCAAAAAGAAGCGGACGAATGTGTCAGTGAGATTACAGTGAAGATTTATGAAGGAAAGTTTCATCAGGTAAAACGGATGTTTGAGACTGTCGGAAAGCGTGTGCTTTATTTAAAACGGCTGTCGATGGGGCCGCTTGTGCTTGATGAAAAACTGCCGTGCGGTGCGTACAGAGCACTTACAAAAGAGGAGATTGCGGCACTTTTTGAAGCCGCAGGTAAGGAAGTCAATGATGGAAAAGGAAATGTTTAAAAATATTGAGGCCGTCATTTTTGATATGGACGGAACGCTTGTCGATTCCATGTGGATGTGGCATGACATTGACGAGGAATATTTGCGCCGTTTTGGTTTTGAGATGCCTGAGGGAC
The DNA here is from genome assembly GCA_900557175.1 of uncultured Eubacteriales bacterium. GTDB lineage: Bacteria > Bacillota > Clostridia > Lachnospirales > Lachnospiraceae > Scybalocola_A. The sequence continues at coordinate 2,063 of USSL01000078.1, read as the reverse complement.
TTCAGGAGGATATCGGCGGCATCAGCATACGCCAGACAGCTGTTTATTTTAAAGAGCGGTTCGGTATTGAAGACAGTATCGAAAAGATGATTGCCGACTGGGATGATATGGCGATGGCAAAATACCGTTTTGATGTGCCGCTAAAGGATGGCGTCACAGAACTTTTGGATTTTTTATATGAGCATAAAATACGGTGTGCCGTGGCGACAAGCAGCTCTAACGCGCTGACGGAGGCTGTCATGGAAACACACGGTATCGGTGAATATTTTGAGACGATTGTGACCGGAGAGGATATACATAACGGTAAGCCGGCACCGGATATTTATCTTGAATGCGCCGACAGACTTTCAGTGGCACCGAATCATTGTCTTGTATTTGAAGATGTTGTTCACGGCATCAAGGCGGCAAAGGCTGCCGGCATGAATGTATGCGCTGTGGAGGATGAATTTTCGATTGAAGATACTTATAAAAAAAAGAAGCTGTCAGATTATTATATACGCAGCTTTTATGAAATATTTGATGAAACTTATGAGGATTTCAGATGAGCAGAGATTTTTTACCCGTATGCAGGGAAGATATGGAAAAAAGAGGCTGGGATGCGGTCGATTTTGTCTATGTATCCGGTGATGCCTATGTGGATCATCCGTCTTTCGGACATGCAATTATTACCCGTGTCCTTGAGGCAAACGGTTACAGAGTCGGTATGATCGCCCAGCCTGACTGGCGCAAAAAGGAGAGTATAGCCGTTTTTGGAAAACCGCGTCTTGGCTTCTTAATCAGCGCCGGAAATATGGATTCCATGGTGAATCATTATACGGTATCAAAGAAAAGGCGTCACGATGACTCTTATACGCCGGGCGGCGTTTATGGCAAGCGTCCGGATTATGCGACGGTCGTTTACGGCAATCTTATTCGTCAGACGTATAAGGATGTACCGGTGATTATCGGCGGCATTGAGGCGAGCCTGCGCCGTCTCGGCCATTATGATTATTGGAGCGATTCGATGAAGCGTTCGGTATTGCTTGACAGCAGCGCGGATTTACTGCTCTATGGTATGGGCGAGCGTTCAATTGTGGAGGTCGCCGATGCATTAAACGCAGGCATTGCTGTGAAAGACATTACATTTATAGACGGCACTGTATTTAAGACAAAAAATCTTGACAGTGTGTATGATTATATACGGCTTCCGGATTATGAAGCGATTGCAAGCGATAAAAAAACGTATGCAAAGAGCTTTTATATTCAATATACAAATACAGATCCGTTTTCGGGCAAAAGACTTGTGGAACGCTATACAGACCATGAATATGTTGTACAGAATCCGGCAGCAAAACCGCTGTCAACAAGCGAGATGGACAGAGTTTATGCATTAAATTATATGCGTACATGGCATCCGATGTATGATAAGGACGGCGGTGTGCCGGCAATTTCCGAAGTGAAGTTTAGTTTAGTCAGCAACAGAGGCTGTTTTGGCGGCTGCAGCTTTTGTGCCCTGACCTTTCATCAGGGGCGTATTATTCAGACGAGAAGCCATGAGTCGCTGCTGAAGGAGGCAGAACAGTTTCAGTGGGATTCGGATTTTAAAGGCTACATTCACGATGTGGGCGGTCCTACCGCAAATTTCCGCCATACATCATGTGAAAAGCAGCTGACAAAGGGCGTTTGTCCGAATAAGCAGTGCCTGTTTCCGAAACCGTGTGCCAATCTGACCGTAGATCATACGGATTATTTAGCGCTTCTCAGAAAATTGCGTGCCCTTCCGGGAGTGAAGAAGGTGTTTATCCGTTCCGGTATCCGTTTTGACTATCTGATGGCGGATAAGGATGATACTTTTATGCGTGAGCTTTGCCAGTATCATGTGTCCGGACAGCTTAAAGTGGCGCCGGAGCATATTTCAGATGCGGTGCTTTCTAAGATGGGCAAGCCGGAAAACAGTGTGTATCAGCGGTTTATTAAAAAATATAAACAGATCAATGATGCGCTTGGCAAGAAGCAATATCTTGTGCCGTATCTGATGTCGTCCCATCCGGGCTCGACAATGAAAGAGGCCGTGGCACTGGCAG
>USSL01000077.1 GCA_900557175.1 uncultured Eubacteriales bacterium | reverse complement strand
CAAATTCATAAGCTGCTCAAAATTTTGTGTGCTCATTGTCCGCCCTCCTGTTCTGAAATTTCAGCATCAAAACTGCCTGCGGCATAAGTTGCTGCAATATTTTTTACGGCAAGATCCATATTTTCCATGATTTCATTGACAAGCTGCTTTGCAAGCTGATTGCCCGACGTGTTCATCTGATCAAGCCGTTTTGAAATTTCCGACAATGCTTCATTCATGTCTTTTTCGGTCAGCCCTGCCTCATTTTTAAATTCCAATGTTCTCGTATAGATTTGATAAACAATTTCATTGTACAGCCGCAGCTCTGTAATAATATTGTCCTTATCTGCTACGCCGTCGTCCATCAAAGCCATCAGATCATTCCAATAATCAAGATAAGAAACTTCCGCATCACCCATCTGATTTGTAATACCAAGCTTATTTTTATAATAGCTGCTTATCTTTCCGAGAATCTTTGCCCGCGCCTGCCAGCTTTCTTTATACTTGTTATTCTCACCAAAATCAAGCTCCGACATATCGGCTGCCGTCACATTATTAAACCATCCGACTGCCGAGGATTTGTCACCGCTGCCGCCGACGGAATAATAATAAGCAAGCCCAAGCTGATAAGAAAACTCTACATAACCACTTTTATTTGCCTGAAAATACGTTTTATTATCCTGTCCGCGGTTGTTATAGCGTGAATTTAATATGGATGTCAGTCTTATATCATCCTCTGTTGAAAAATCATTATCTTCAAGCATTGTGTCAAGAATAGACAAATAGGCATCTTCCCTTGTCGGATTCAGGGCAATGGCTTTTTCATACAAATCAAACTTTTCAGAGGCAGACGCTACAGACGCCTCACTGATATAATAATCATAACCACTTTTTTCAGTGGCGCTTTCCATCACCGTTCCGAATACCGCGCCGGCGCCTAAAAGCACTGACATCCCTGCACATACACTAAAAGCAGTCATCTTATGTCTCAATTTTTTTCTATAAGGAAGTCCAAGTTCTTCAGGATGATCTAAGTCATATCTTAATTCGGCACACGTCTGATACCTGTTTTTCATCTCATACTGAGTGCACTTTTTGATAATAATTTCAAGTCCGAGGAGCATATTTCTTAACTCTCTCGGCGTCTCGTCAATAAGTGTCGGACGGCACTGTGTAATCGGCGGGAAATTAAAAGGCGTTGCCGCCGGATCGCGCCCTGTAATCAAATGATGCATCGTCGCACCAAGGCAATAAATATCCGTCTGCGCTCTTGTCTGACCGTTGCCGCCATACTGTTCAGGCGCCGCATATCCCGGTGTTCCAAGGCATACCGTATCCTCTGAATTACCTGTCTTAAAAACCCGTGCTGTACCAAAATCAATTAAAGAAATTTCCCCATCCGGCTTAAGCATAACATTGGCCGGCTTCATATCTCTGTAAATAATAGGATCCGGCCGCGTATGTAAATAATAAAGAACATCGCACAGCTGCTTTCCCCACGCAACGACATCTTCCACGCCAATCGGAAGTCCTTCCGAAGCCATCGTTTCTTTCAATATTTCCTTCAGGGATTTTCCCTGAATATAGTCCATAACAATAAGAAAAGATTCGCCGTCATCAATCACATCAACAATGCTCGGCAAATATTTATGATTCAATCCTTTTAAAATATTTGTCTCAGCAATAAGGCCCTGCCGCACCGTTGCAAAATCCTGGACACCGTCTTTACGCACTTCTTTAATCGCCCATGTTTTATTGGCTCTTTCATTGAGCGCCAAATAAACGACGCTCATCCCGCCCTGACCGATTTTTCCAAGCACCTTATACTTACCGTCAACAAGTGAACCTATCTGTATCATCAGCCCGCCTCCTGACATATCTTCACAAGCGCCGCCGAAATATTATCGACTTCCATGCGCTGCTTATTAAGTTCTGTAAGCCATGCCGCATTATCCCGCATCTGTCTTTCATCCGTAAGCACATAAGGATTTAATTTTTCATAAATCTCCTGTTCCGTGATGACATGACGGAAACCATCGCTGCAAAGCATAAAAACTGTATTTTCCATGGCATCCCCGGTAAAAAAATCAGGCGTCACACTGTCCGACGCACCGACACACTGTAAAAGGACATTGCGCTGCGGATGCACTGCCGCCTCCTCTGGCGTCATCCGTCCGCTGTCCATCTCATACTGAACAAACGTTTGATCTTTTGTTAATAACACCAAACGGTCTGTCAGCATATAAACTCTCGAATCGCCGACATTCATAATATAGTATTTGCCGCCTACAATCAGAATTGCCGCCACAGTCGTACCCATGCGGATACCTCGTGCCGCGGCATATTTGCCCAGCTTTATATTCTGTTCCAGTACAATATTGTCCCACTGCAGCTTCAGCTCTCCGGCATCAAAGCCCCGCTCAATATTTTCCGGAAATATATGTTCAAACCATCTTTCCATCTCCCGAATGACAGTTGCACTTGCAAGCTCCCCGTTTGACAAACCACCCATACCATCACAGACAACACACAGACAAACCTTTCCGAGATTTGTCTGTGCTGTTTTAATGAGAAGGGCGTCCTGATTTGTATGCTTTTTTATTCCTACGTCACTATATGCCGCAATCATAAAATTCATACTTTCATCACCTGCTACATAAGTTTAAACTGGAATTTTTCATCCGCCATGACAATAATATCGTTGTTTTCAATTTTTCTAGGCTGTCCGCCCGCAATCGACACACCATTGACTGTCGTTCCATTTGTCGTTCCATTGTCAATGATATAAAAACTGCCGTCGCGGAAAATAATATCCGCATGTGTACGGCTCACGTTTGTATTATCTGAAATACAGTAGTCAACCTTTCTGCGTTCCTTGCCGATCTTAAAAATAGCCTTTGTCACTGTAATGCTCTCGCCATTTTTACTGCGGATAAGCGCTGCGCGCGGAATATTCTGACCGCCAAGAACTGTTGTCTCATTGGAACCGTCACTTAAAACACTTGTCTCACCGGCGCCGTCATTTTGTGCATATACCGGACGCGGCTGAGGGTTTTGATTCTGTCTCGGAGGTACAGGTGCACCATGCTGTGCATTCCATCCATTCTGAGGCTGCTGCGGCTGCATACGGCGCTGCTGCTGCATTCTCGCCGCTCTCTGGGCTTCCTCTGCCTGTGCTTTTTTCTTCTTGCTCTTTGATACAAAAACAATGACAAGAACGATAATAATGATCAAAACGATTGCCGCTGCTGCGATAATAATCATCATTGTTACATTCATTCCCGAAGCTTCCACAAGCCCCTTCTTTGCTGTGTCAAGCTCCCTGATAGCGTCACTGATTTCTTCTTCATCTGCACTGTCATTATTTAATGTTGCCTCCGCAGCACTGATGGCTGCTTTAAAATTCGCTGCACTGTCTTCGGTCATATCGTCAAGCACAACTTCTTTTGCATCCTTAACAGCCATCTCAAGCTCTGCAAGAAGCGCACTGTTATCCTCTGATTCTGCAGCTGTATCGCTCTCTGTCATCATACTTTCAGACTCCGGCGCTTCACTCTCAGGCGCTGTTGTATCCGGCATCTGCACTGCCGCTTCATCTGATGTATACGGAATACCAAGGGCGTCGAGCACTTCCTTGACTTCATTAATCTGTGTTGAATAAAAATAATCATTGTTGCCATTTTCATTGCTCATTGTTGTATTAATACCGATGACACGGCCTTCACGGTCTACAAGCGGTCCGCCTGAATTGCCGAAAGTTATCTGAGCTGTATGTGTGATGCATGCGATCGGCGATGTAGAAAGCTGTACATCCGTTGTCTTTGCCACAGTACCGCTCGTCACCGTCACATCATCTGCTGTATAAATTCTGTCATTTTGAATATCCTGAACAATGCCCGGAAAACCTAAAGCATAAACTTCCTGTGTCGTCGCAACCTGACTGCTGTCTGCAAGTATGAGTGGTGTTCTGTCATAAATCGGCTGTTCCATCTTAAGAATGGCAAAATCTGCTGCTTCACTTTCATTGACAATTGTCGCCTTAACTAAAACGTCACGCTTCACAATAATTCTCAGATCAAGTGCTATTTTTGAATCTGCTGTAACACCCGGTGTTTCTGAAGCTATAAGATATTCTTTCATTTGCTCCGGCGTGTAGGCATGTGCAACATGATGATTTGTAATAACATGCTGCGCCCCTTCGGCGTCACCGACAAGAAAACCTGTGCCAATCGTCATAAAGCCAAGATCTTTGTCATCCGCCTTAATATACATCGCTACCTGAAGAACACCTTTTCTGTCTTCTAAAACTTTTTCATTTGTTCCTTCTGCTGCCAGTGCCGTCCTGAATGGCACAAACATCCCAGATAACGCAAGGCAGAACGTTAAAATAAGCGCCATTACTGTGCGTTTTTTCATAACATTTTTCATTTATTAATTCCTCCTAAATATAAACTTTAGAATAATTTTATCATTTTGTCGAAAAATGTATATACAGCCCGCATATGTTACAACAACTGTTACTTGTTTCTGCCGTTTTTATGACATTTTGAAGAACTTTTCTGTATATTCCTCAAGCAGCTTTTCTAAAATAGCCCTGCTCTTTTCACGGTTCAAAACATAACTGCTCTCACCGAATCTTGCACAAAAATCATAGACAGCTTTTGAAAGACTTGCCTCATTTAGCATAAACCGTACATTCGCCCGCTCAGATAAAATCTGTATACGCACATTAAAAATACTGCTGCCGCTTAAAAACAGCATCCGCGGATAATCAAACTTCTTTTCATCAATAAGATTGAGTGTATATTTTTTATTTTTAATGCTGTCTACAAGCATTGTGAGCATATCGATCCTATCCTTTGGTTCGATTGGTCTGTAAAGCTCTTTCGCAATTTCATCGACACGGCCTGTATCCATAAAACGGCGTATACCGCTCTCCGTACAGTACGCGGTCATCGAAAAATTATGTTTTTCACAAAAGATATAATTTCTCTTATTTAATTCTTCGAGTGTTTTTAAAACCCGCTTATCTTCAAGGCAATAATACTTCCTTGCAAGCGCTGCAATATCAAAAATGCCAAAACACGGCTGATCCGAGAAAAAGTACATCTTATCGCCTGTGAAATGTGCCTGGGCATAACTGTCGCTTAAATCCTCATAATCATTCAGACGTGAAAATAAAGGCTTGCACTTCTGCTTCTGTCTCTGAAATCTTGTTTCATACATCATACATATTTCTTTGCAATTTAAAACAATCGCAGCGTCTGTTTCTTCTGAAACTAAGACAACATAACCGCTTGTAATAATGACAAAAGGCATCAGCGATGTCATTCCTGAATGTTCAACAATAGAGCCATAATAATAAAACACTTCATAATTTTTGCTGTAATCTGAAAGTGCCAGCGGCATAAGATTTTTGAGAAGTTCTATATTATATATAATCTGACCGCTGCTGCTGTCTTTGACACTATCCATGCACAAAATATGTTCTACTTTTAAATGACTGTTATTATCCAGCATACCGTAAATAAAATTCGTCAGCCCTGACGTATCGTTCTGAATCATCATATGTAAAAACCCATCTGCCTTTTTACTTTCATTTTCGCAGACGACTTTTAAAAAATATTCCAGATCCATCCGGTTTGTGATTGTACTGATTTCAGGAATCTCATGATTAAAGTAAGATTTGATGTTAAGAGTTGATATCTGATTAAAACTTTGTATAAATTCCACAATCGAGTTATCTATTTTATAGGTGTCTTCTCCCAATCTTGCACGCATATATTCTGACCAGATTTCATCGTGTTCATGTGGTGAAAGGTTAAGAGCTTCAATAAGTTTACCCATCTTTATTCTGTCGGGCGGTACCCTGCGCCCGCTTTTCATCAATGCAATGTAACTCCTCGTAAAGCCGCTCAGCTTTGCCAGCTGGCTTTCTGTCATTCCTGAATTAATGATAGACTGATCTAAATGTTCAGAAAATTTTGACATAACAATCTCTCCTCATCAGTTTTTATATACCCTATTTTTAAAGACATATGCTACCATTCTAACTGGTATAATATTTTTAGGCAATATGTTACATCTAATGTTACACTTTTTAAGCATATTATGATGATTTTGTGCATAGCAAGTATCGTTCTTATTTTTATTTTACTACACACACGTTTTTTGCATAGCCCCCAGTTTTGATTTTCACCCACAACTTTTCGACACCGTTCGACAAATGAGCCTTAAAAGCAGCCTTCCTGTGTCCATCGCGCACATCTGCCCGGAGGATTTCCCCATGTCAAAAAAATCCATATGCAGACATTTCATATGCCCGCATATGGATTTTATGATGTGCAGACTGTCTTTGCACAAAAATGTGCAAGTGTCCGCATTTTTATTCTTCTGTTTTCTGACCGAGGCTCTGCCACTTCAGGTAAGCGTTAATAAACGGATCAATGCCGCCGTCCATAACACTTTCCACATTACCGATTTCCATATTTGTGCGGTGGTCTTTAATCAGCTTATACGGCTGCATGACATATGAACGTATCTGACTGCCGAAACCATTTTCTGACACCTCGCCGCGGATATCGGAAAGCTTTTCCATATTTTCCTGCTGTTTTAATAAATACAGCTTTGCCTTTAACATCTGCATTGCCTTGTCCTTGTTTTGGAACTGGGAACGCTCATTCTGGCACTGGACAACAATATTTGTCGGGATATGCGTAATACGCACAGCTGAAGACGTCTTGTTGATGTGCTGTCCGCCGGCGCCGCTTGAACGGTACGTATCAATTCTTAAATCATCCTCATTAATTTCGATGTCGATATCGTCCTCAATATCCGGCATCACTTCACAGGATGAGAAAGATGTCTGACGCTTGCCGTTCGCGTTAAACGGCGAAATACGCACAAGACGGTGCACACCCTTTTCTGATTTTAAATAGCCGTAGGCATTCTCACCGTTAATCTGCACAGTGACACTCTTGATACCGGCTTCATCGCCGTCAAGATAGTCAAGCACTTCTGTCGTAAAGCCTTTCTTATCTGCCCAGCGCGTATACATTCTGAAAAGCATACTCGTCCAGTCACAGGCTTCTGTGCCGCCGGCGCCCGCGTGAAGTGTGAGAATGGCATTGTTATTGTCATACTCGCCGGAAAGCAGCGTCTTAATTCTTAAGTTATCAAACTCTGAAACAAACTCATCTAAAAGCTCCTGAATTTCAGGAATGAGGCTCTCATCATTTTCTTCATAGCCCATCTCAATGAGTGTCTCCACATCCTCGTAGGCCTGCTGCAGCTTATTGTAATCATCTACAGTGTCCTTCAAGTTTTTAAGTTCCTTCATGTAGCCGGTGCTTCGATCTGCATCATCCCAGAACCCCGGCTCCTCCATCATATTTTGTAATTCACCAATCCTAGCTTCTTTATTCGCTAAGTCAAAGTGAATCCCTCACTTCCTTTAATGGTGTTTCATAACCACTTAATGTGAATTTAAACTGGTCTAATTCAACCACAAAGGTCACCTCTTTCCATCATAAATTTTATAAACACGCACTGCACGCGCGGCCAAATGTATTTTATCCGCATACAATAACCGTGCGCACGTGCGAAGCACACTTTTATTTTTACCCGGCCGCCTTATTTAAGACGTCCGCAGCACTGCTTAT
>USSL01000076.1 GCA_900557175.1 uncultured Eubacteriales bacterium | reverse complement strand
AGCGATTCAGGATTTTTATCTGACAACGGCCGATGCAAAGCTGATTGATAATATGGAGGCGGCAGTGACCGAGATACTTTCCGGGAATACGGTGATTTTCGGCACGGACGCCAAAAGAGCGCTTATGATTAACAGTAAAAAATTTCCGATGCGCGGTGTTTCGGAGGCGGAGTCTGAGACGACAATCCGGGGTGCAAAGGACAGTTTTACAGAGTCGGTGCGTACAAATACAGTACTTATAAGGCGGCGGATCAGAGATACAAGGCTTAAGGCGGAAGCAATGAAAATCGGCGTCAGGACAAAGACCGATGTGGCGCTGATGTATATGGAGGATCTTGTGCGTCCGCAAGTGCTTGAAGAAATTAAAAAGAGACTTGAGGCTTTTATTATCGACGGTATTTTTGACAGTGGTATGCTTGAACAGATGACAGAGAAAAAGTGGTATTCGCCTTTTCCGCAGTTTCAGTCGACGGAACGGCCGGACAAGGCCTCATCGGCGCTTTTGGAGGGGCGCGTGGCGCTGATCGTGGATAATTCGCCGATGGTGCTTTTGCTTCCGGTGACGCTTGCCTGCTTTTTTCAGGCGGCAGACGATTACTATAACCGCTGGGGTATTGTCTGTTTTACACGGTTTTTGCGGTATGTCTCGGCAGTGACGGCGATGGTGCTTCCGGCACTTTATATTGCTCTTGCGGGGTTTCATACAGAAATATTTCCGACAAGTCTTGCCCTTTCTTTGACGGCGGCAAGACAGGGGGTGCCGTTTCCACTGGCGCTTGAGGTGATTTTGATGGAAATTGCTTTTGAAATACTTCGTGAGGCGGGCATAAGACTTCCCGGACCGATGGGAAGTACTTTAGGCATTGTCGGTGGTCTGATTATCGGGCAGGCGGCGGTGGATGCAAATATTGTCAGCCCGATTGTCGTTATTGTTGTGGCGCTGACGGCGCTTTCGGCGTTTACAATCCCGAACGAGGGCTTTGCCTCGGCATTTCGTCTCGTTAAATTTTTTCTCATATTGGCGGGAACTTTTTTTGGCATTTTGGGCGTTGTCATGGGTGTGATTACTGTGCTGATTCATCTGTGCAGTCTTACAAGCTTTGGTATTCCTTACATGATGCCCTTTGTGGATACATCGGTATGTCCGAAGGAGGATTACAAGGACAGTGCGGTGCGCTATCCCATCTTTACAATGCGCGAGCGTCCTGTATTTACGCGGCGCCATGCAAGACGGCGGCTCAGACAAAGAGGAGGGGGAAAATGATGTTTGCACAAAACGGAAGCATTTCAGGGCGGCAGCTTCACCGGATGCTTGTTCTTGATTTATTTGCGGCGTCCTCAATTATATTGCCGCGGCTTTTGCCGAGAGTGTGCGGCAGACAGGGCTTTTATGCAATTGCTGCGGCCGTCCTGTTTGCGTTTTTAATTTCAGCCGTTTATATAAAGGCGGCGCTTGGCTGCGGCAGTGATTTGTATGGCTGCGCCGTACGCTGTGGCGGCCGGATGGCAGGCAGTGGGATATTACTTTTTTTTATGGTAAAATTTTTATTATCCGCCGCCTTTATTTTAAAAATGTTTGCGGAGGTCATCGGAAGGACTTTTCTGACAGAAATGCCAAAGCGGCTTGTTGCGGCGCTGATGATTCTGACGGCACTTTACGGTGTCAGTAAGGGAATGGAGACGAGAGGGCGTCTTTGTGAAATACTCATGTGGCTTGTACTTGTACCGGTGATGGCACTTGTATTTTTTGCGGCGCCCCAAATGCGCGGCAGCCGCATCTTTCCTATGGAAATCACAAATGTGCGTGAAATTTTTTCCGGCAGTTTTTTGTGTGCGGCGGTTTTTAGTGTGTGTGAATTTTTGCTTTTTGCAGTGCCCTATGTGCGGCGTGAAAGCAGGGAACAGGCAGCTTTTTGGGGGATATATAGATTTGCGGCGAAAGCGATACTTGCGGCTTTTTTATGTACGGCTGCCATTTATATTGTATGTATCGGTGTTTTTTCATCGGCAGGCGCAGCCGCCGAGCAGTGGCCGTCGGTGACGCTGATGCAGGTCATCAGGCTTCCGGGGCGTTTTATATCAAGGCAGGACGGACTGATGCTTGCCGTGTGGATGGGCAGTGTTTTTGTGCTGCTTGGCAGCTATATTTTTTATACGGCCGAGATGACAAAAAAGCTATTTCCTAAAAAATATTTTAAAGGAACGATGCTTTTATGGCTGGCGCTTGTGTACGGTCTGTTTTGGGTGATTGAAGATTATGGGCGCTTTGAGCAGTTTTACTGGAAAATCATGGCCTTTATCGGGCTTCCTGCGAGTGTGCTTATTGCCGTATGGCTTCTGATCTGCGGAAAGAAAAAGGAGAATGCTTGTGACTAAATCGAAATATTTTTGTCTTTGGGCAATTGCTTTTGCCCTTGTTTTAATGACCGGCTGCGGCAGCAGTGTACAGCTTGAGGATAGAAATTATGTGATGGCGCTTGGGCTTGATTATGAAAACGGAAAGCTTAAGGCTTCGTTTAGTTTCCCGGATTTGGAGGCGCTTACGGGAAAGGGCGGCAATATTCATTATCCGGTGACGGCAATTAGCGGCGATAACATGGCGGATATTGAGCGGCAGTATGAGCGGGGCGCCAACAGGCGCCTTGATTACGGTCAGCTTCAGGTGATTGTTTTTGGCAGCAGTATGTTTGAAAATCAGCCTGTATTTGAAACGGTGCTCGCTTATATGAAAACAAGACAGAGCTTTGCACGGACAATTCTTGTGTGCCGGGCAGAAAATACGGCCGCAGAGATCATTGGGCTTGACGAGACGGTGAATGGTTCTATCGGCATTTATATACGGGAAATGTTTGAAAATAACGGGCAGAAGGCAGGTTATGATAAAACGGTGATTAATGATTTAATGGTTGCGTGGAAAAATGATAATGAAACCGCCGAGCTTGCTGTGCTTTGTGCAGATGATGAAAAAAGGCCGGAAATATGCGGGACTTTTTGGTGGCCGCAGCGTTAGAGGACAAAAATAAGGGCATACTCCTTAATATCAAGTGACGGAGTGTGAGTAAAATGAAATGGAGAGTTTTTTTAGCCTGTATACTTGCGGCAGGTCTGCCCTTTGCTGCGGGAAATGCGTCAGGTCAGGCATACGGCGCCTGCCAGAGAGAGCTTTCAGATACAGTTTTAAGGCTCCATGTGCGGGCTGATAATAATAGTGATGAGGCACAGCATGTTAAGCTTTTAGTGCGGGATTGTGTCATTGACGTGATGGAAAAATATGAGGATGAAATTTATGATAAGGTGTCGGCAAGGCATATAGCCACAGAGCATATGCCTGAAATTTTATCAGCCGCACAGACGGTGCTTTCAGAGGAAGGCTGCGGTTATGGCATTGAGATCACATTTGAACGGATGTGGTTCCCGGAAAAATATTATGGGGATGTCCGTTTCCCGGCAGGAATGTACGATGCGGTTGTTGCAAGACTTGGCCGCGGTGAAGGTAAAAACTGGTGGTGCGTATTATTTCCGAAGCTTTGCTTTGTAACACCAAAGGACGCCAGAGTGCCGGAAACATCTGAAAAAGTGCTTGAGGAAGCTTTATCGGACGAGACATATACGGTTGTGACGGCAGATGAAAGTCCGCGTTTTAAAATAGTTGAATGGCTTGAGAAAATTTGGTAAAATAAACACTATAACATCAGATGAAAGAGATGATACAATGACAGAGCAGGAAATGAAGGATTATGTCAATCGCCCGCAGAGCCGCCGCTTTACCTTTGAGGAATTTAAGAATATTATCGCGCAGCTCCGGGCAGAAAACGGCTGCCCGTGGGATAGAAAGCAGACACATGACAGTCTGAGGGACTGTATGCTTGAGGAAGCCTATGAGGCGGTGGACGCCATCGATAATCATGATACTGAAAATCTTAAGGAGGAGCTTGGCGATATTCTTTTGCAGGTTTATATGCATGCTCAGATTTCGTCTGAGACCGGTGAATTTGAGGTTGAGGATGTTGTTGACGGTATTGCAAGAAAGATGCTTCACAGACACCCTCATGTATTCGGGCAGGCAAAGGCAGATACGCCGGAGGCGGTGCTTGAAAACTGGGAGGCCATCAAGAAAAAAGAGAAAGGGCATCAGTCGGCAAAGGATGGTCTTTGTGCTGTGGCTCGGGCGCTTCCGGCAAATATAAGAGCGCAGAAAGTACAGAAGAAGGCGGCAGCTGTCGGCTATGATTTTTCTTCTATTGACGAGGTAAAGTCAAAGGTGTATGAGGAGCTGCATGAGCTCGAAGAAGCGATGGCATCAGGGGATGTAAAGGAAATAGACAAAGAATTTGGTGACGTCATGTTTTCGATGGTTAATCTTGCCCGCTTTTTGGACATAAATGCGGAAAACAGCTTGACAAATGCGACGGAAAAGTTTATAAATAGACTTGGTAGCGCAGAAATTTTGGCCAAAAATCAGGGAATCGCTTTGGCTGAAATGACGGCGGAACAGTTAGACAAACTTTGGGAAGCAGTTAAAAAGCATGAAAAAGATTTGTGATTTTATATTTTAGGAGGATTTTTAAAATGAACAAAGCAGAATTAGTTGCAGCAGTTGCTGAAAAGGCAGAATTAACAAAGAAAGACTCAGAAGCATTATTAAAGGCATTTGTTGATGTTGTTACAGACGAATTAATCAAAGGCGAAAAGGTTCAGTTAGTTGGTTTTGGTACATTCGAAGTTTCCGAAAGACCTGAAAGAGAAGGAAGAAACCCTCAGACAGGCGAGACAATGAAAATCGCTGCTTCCAAGGCACCTAAGTTTAAAGCAGGCAAGGCTTTAAAGGATGCTATTAACGCATAATTAACGAATTGATATGCATGTCGCCATTGTCTGCGGCATGCATTTTTTTGTGCGATAAGCCCATCAAATGGACGGCGCGCTTGCGCGGTCTATTTCAGGAGGTTGTAGGATGAGACTTGATAAGTATCTTAAGGTGTCGCGGCTGATTAAGCGGCGCACGGTTGCCAATGAGGCCTGCGATGCAGGGCGTGTCAGTGTCAACGGACGGACGGCAAAGGCTTCGGTTGATGTGAAGCCGGGCGATGTCATTGAAATCGGCTTTGGCACACGAAATGTAAAAGTTGAGGTTGTCAGCGTGGCTGAAACTTCAAAAAAAGATGAAGCGAAGGAATTGTTTAAATATCTTTAAAATAGTTATAATCTCCCTTAAAGTGTCATAGAGTGAATTAACGGACATTGTGTAAGGGGTGGCGCAGATGATGGAGATGAGGCAGGCGGCGTCGGGGCAGGGCGCGCAGGAAAAGACGGCAGCACACAAGCTTGTCATGGGCGAGCGGCAGCGTATGCAGATGACCGGTGTCAGGGATGTCGTTTCCTTCGATGCCGATGAAATTATTTTAGAGACGGAATGTGGACTTCTGCTCATACGCGGCCGCAAGCTTCATATGAGCAGACTGTCTTTAGAAAAGGGCGAAGTCAATGTTGATGGTACAATTGACGGACTGAGCTATTCGGATACAGGCGGTAAAGACAGAAAACAGGAACGGCTTTTAAGCCGTCTTTTTAAATGACGGGGTTTTCGGAGGCTGTCATTCATCAGAGCAGTCTGTTTGCGCAGGCAGTGCTGTGGGGCATCTGCCTTGCCGTTGCTTATGATGGCCTCAGAATTTTGCGGCGTGCCATAAAGCATGGACGTATAGCTGCGGCAATAGAGGATATTTTTTACTGGATTTTGTCAGCCTGTGTGATTTATGTACTTTTGTACCGTTATGACAGCGGCGCCGTAAGAAGCTATACAATTGCCGGAATGATTTTTGGCATGATACTTTATACAATGACAATAAGCAGGACGGCGGTAACTTTTTTCGGCAGGCTGCTGAGAAAAATTGTGAACTCTTTAAGCAGGCTATTGAAAAAATGTGTAAAACCATTTAAAATAAATAAGAATACAGGAAAGAAAAGAAAGGCTGGTGGCAGGGCATGGCACAACAAAAAAAATCGGGAAAGAAGCAGGCAGGCATCCGTGATAAAAGAAAAAGAACAGGAATCGTGACAGTGAGTATTGCAGTCATTGTTTTGTGCGGTGTGCTTTTGTTTAACAGCTTCCGCTTATCCAATCAGCTCAGTGATTATGCGGCGGTTGAGGCCAATCTTCAGCAACAGATTGAAGAACAGCTTAATGAGTCCGAGCAGCTTGATAAAGAAAGTGAGTATGTAAAGACAGAGGAATATATTGAACAGGTTGCAAGAGACAGGCTCGGACTTCTTAAGAAGAATGAAATACGTTTTGAAAAAGAATCTGAATAGTTAAAAAAAGAATTAAAAAAATAAAAAAAGACTATTGACAATCTTATAAAGCGATAGTATAATGGTCAATGTTGGCGCGGCGGAATAGCTCAGTTGGCTAGAGCACACGGTTCATACCCGTGGTGTCATGGGTTCAAATCCCTTTTCCGCTACGAACAAAATAAGGCATGACTGCTTGCAGTCGTGCCTTTTTTAACTTCTTAAACAACTTAAGCTCCCTCGAATTTCCGTAATTTTCCTTTCTATGAAATTTTATGTCTAAAACTTCAATGTTTTTTGTCCCTGATTATGACAAACAAATCCTCGGTGATGGTCTATAATGCTGACTTGCAACGAAGACAGGCTTGAGGAGGCAGGAGGATATGAAAAAGCTTGATTTTGCGGGTGTGCTTGCCGCGCTCGTGGCAGCGGTGATGAACCGGGCTGTTTTACTGATGATGAATCCTTTTGGTATTGCGTACTTTGTATCGGCCTACACACATGGAAGCGTAAAGCTTCTTTTAATTGCAGGAACGGCAGCAGGGATGGCAACGGCGCTTCCGGTAAAAATGTTTCTTAAATATATGGGCATTATTGCCGGTGTGATTGTCATTGAAAAACTTCTGAAAATATGCCGTAAAAAAGCGGAGCCGTGGGTGATGGCGGTCATGGCCGGGATTCTGACCGGACTGGCAGGAACGGCATATACACTTGGAATGCACGGATTTTATATTGAAAGTACGCAGCGGGCAGTGCTTGTCAATGCACTTGAGGGGGTTATGACAGGCTGTCTTGTGCTTATTTTTGATAAGGGTGTACGCATTATTTATCAAAAAGAAAAACAGGCGGCCGTGGATAATGAGGCACAGCTTAGTCTTGGCTGTATTATCGGTGTTGCGGTTTATGCAATCTGTGGATACGGTCTTGAAAAATACTCTGTCACAGAAGCGGTCATGTTTTTTTTACTGTTGTTTGTAGGATACAAATATGGCTCGGCCGCTTCGGCTGTTGCCGGCGCTTTTGCAGGGACGGCAGTAGCTTTTTTACAAAAGGACGTGAGTATGGTGGGACTTTTATGTATTACCGGTGCTGTCGCAGGAACGTTTAAAGGCAAGAGCAGAATAACCGGTACTGCGGCGACAATGGCTGCAGCCGGGTTTATGGGGTGGCTTGGCGCTGGGTATATGCTGAAAATGACAACGGTGCGCGGTATATTGGCGGCATCGGTTTGTTTCCTTTTGATGCCGAAGCGTATTTTTGAAATACCGGCGCAGACGCGGCAACTTCCAAAACATTTTGTGCGGACGCAGCAGCTGATGCTCAACGAGCAGACAAAAAAACGTCTCAAAGAGTTTTCGGAAAGCTTTAAAAAGCTTTCAAGAACATTTAATGAGGGGGTGCGGCCGAGGGCAGAGCTTTCAAGGGAGGAGGTTGATGATGCCTTTGATGAGCTGAC
>USSL01000075.1 GCA_900557175.1 uncultured Eubacteriales bacterium | reverse complement strand
TAAAAGCTGTCATCAATAAGCATTGTTTCATCTGAAAGCAAATGGATATTAGCATCTTTTAAAAGACGTGCCATACGGTCATCTGCAGTTTTCTTTTCATCGCTGTCAAAGGTAAAGCCGGCAAAGATTTCTTCGTCTAAATCATGATTGCCCCAGCAGGCAAAAACGCCGTATCTGGATTCAATGGAGGCAAGCAGTGCCTTGATTTCCTCAGGATTTTCAATGGCATCATATTCGTTATCATAAATGTCGCCCGCGATAATGACAAGATCCGGGTGCATGGCGTTGATTTTTTCTGTCATTTGTCTGATTTGGCGGACGCCGATGCTGTAGCCGAGGTGGAGGTCTGCCACAAGGGCTACCTTCATATCTTTCATATCGCCGCAATCTTTATGGACAGTGACATTATAGGCGGTTGTCCGCACATAGCCGGCATTGATAACGCCGAAGATGGTGACGGCGATGGCGAGAAGAAAGGCACAGCCTCTTGAAATAATAATAAACCGGCGGCTTCTAAGCGTCTTTTTGCTGACTTTTTTTGTGATGGAAAGTATGAATATTATAAGGTCTGTGAGCAAAAGAATAAGAATAGTATAGAGCATGAAGCCAAGCCATATGTTATTTAATTTTTTTAGGAAAAAGTGCAGCGGCCCGGATTTAATTAAAAAGGAGGTCAGTGGCGATGTCGCTGTGAGCATAAAAATAACTAAAAAAATACCTCGAAATATTTTAGACTTCAGATGAATGGATACGGCGCCTGTCAGTTTAAAAATATGGTAAATTAAATAAGCGCTGACAAGCAGATACGGAATAATTAAAAATATAGCAATCATAAATATTATCCTTTCGTAAATTGATCGGCAGACGGTACTAATCTGATACCGGATTGTTCCGTTTGATTTTGATATCATTATAAAATGAAAAATACAATTTTTAACGACAATTTTATAAAAAAACTATAAATTATTCCTAAGTTTTATTTCATTTATTTGACAATCATCTGTCAGACGATATAATGATACTAGGGGATTGACGCTTAGCCCCGGTATCAGATCATACAGCAGGGAAGGGGCGAGAATATTGGAAAAAAAGAAGATGCTTTTGGTAATTAATCCGAAATCAGGAAAGAATCAGATTAAGCCTTATTTATGTGATATTATTGACTTATATGTTTCAAACGGTTATACGGTCACAGTACACACAACACGATATGCAAAGGACGCCCGGTGGATTGTCCGGGAGACGTCTCATAATTATGACATTGTTGTCTGTGCCGGCGGCGACGGGACATTGGACGAAGTATGTTCCGGACTTATGGACAGTGACAGTAAGGCGCTGCTCGGTTATATTCCCGCAGGCACGACAAATGATTTTGCGAAAAGTCTCGGTATTGCTTCAAAGGTGATGAGTGCGGCGCAGACGGTGATTACAGGGATGCCTTTTGCCTGTGATTTGGGTGAATTTAATAATGTGCCGTTTATTTATGTGGCAGCCTTTGGCGTTTTTACGCAGGTATCATATCAGACACCTCAATCCATGAAGAATATGATAGGGCATATGGCTTATATTATTGAGGGAATGAAAAGTCTGGCAACAATTAAGCCGCAGCATGCGGTTGTGACCTATGAAGATCAGGTGATTGAAGATGATTTTATTTTCGGTATGGTGACAAATACAGTATCGGTCGGCGGCTTTAAAAGCTACAGCGGTACGGAAGTGGAATTAGACGACGGGCTTTTTGAGATGCTTCTTATTAAGATGCCGAAAAATCCGATTGAGATTCATCTGATTGCGGCGGCGCTGCTGACACAAAAGGTTGATGAGCGTCTGATGTATTTTGCAAAGACAGACCGGCTGACAGTGACAAGCGAAAAAGAGATTGCGTGGACATTGGATGGTGAGGACGGCGGCTCGTGGCGCAAAGTCGAAATTGTTACAAAACATAAAGCGGTTCAGATTATACGTCCCGCGGAAGCTGTGGAGGCTTCACAATAATGAAAAAGAGGTGACAGAATGAAATTATTACGAAGGAGATATCAGGGAATTTTGCGGGCAGTGACTGTTGGCATTTCTGTAATTTTACAGGTGATATTTCTTGTGCTTATGGCGGAAATCTTTAAAGAATATTCCTCATGGGTTTATATATTGCTTGAAATTTTCAGTATATGTCTTGTATTTGCGCTTGTAAATACAGGAGAGTCTTACCAGCTTTTTTGGATTATTATTGTTCTTGCGCTGCCGGTATTCGGATTTTTGCTATACTTTATGTGGGGCAGAAAGCGGACAAACTCAAAGTTTCATAAACGTATCAGAGCGGTTCAGGAAAAAAGCAGAAGCTTTAAAAAGCAGGATGAAAAGATTATCGAAGAATTTAAGAAGAAGCATCCGAATAAGGCGCAGATCAGCACCCGTCTTATTAAGGAAGGCTTTATGCTTTATGATAATACAAAAGTAACCTATTTTGATGTCGGCGAGAAGAAGTTTGAAGCTTTATATAAAGATATGGAAAATGCCAAAAAGTTTATTTTCCTTGAGTATTATATTATCAAGGATGGCGAGGTATGGCAGAGAATTAAGAGTATTCTTGCAAAGAAGGTACAGGAAAAGGTGGAAGTCCGCCTTTTGTATGATGATTTTGGAAGCCTTCTTGTGAATACACAGGAGTTTCGTGATGAACTGGCGGCTCTTGGCATACGTGTCAGTGTCTTTTCACCGATCCATAAGGAAGCAACACGTTTCACATTTAATTACCGGAATCATCAGAAAATTGCCATTATTGACGGCAATATCGGCTATGCCGGCGGGCTTAATCTTGCCGACGAGTATGCCAATATTATTGAGCGTTTCGGCCATTGGAAGGATACGGCAGTCCGCCTTGAAGGTCCGGGCGTTTATGGCCTGACGTCTGTTTTCCTTGAAATGTGGGAAATTACAAAGGGCTATGAGAATTTAGATTATGAGCGCTATATGCCGACAGTATCCTTTGAGACAGGCGGCTATGTGCAGCCGTTGTCCGACGGCCCGGCCAATAATCCGAATAATCCGATTTGGGATACATATATGCATATGATTAGTAAGGCGCGCGAATATATTTATTTTACAACGCCATATCTTGTGCTCGAACAGGATATGATCAAGAATTTATGCCGTGCCGCTGAAAGTGGTGTTGATGTGCGTATTATTACGCCGCGCCAGTATGATAAGTGGTATGTATATATGGTGAATATTGAAAATTACGGTATACTTCTTGAGCATGGCGTTAAAATTTATGAATATCTTCCGGGCTTTGTCCATTCAAAGACGGTCGTTTCCGATGATGAATGTGCGATTTGCGGCAGCATTAATATGGACTACAGGAGCTTTTACCTTCACTATGAGTGCGGTGTATTTATGAGTGATACGCCGGCGGTGATGGATATTAAAGAAGATATGATGGCGACACTTAAAAAGTGCGAGGAGATTACTTATGAGAAATGGAAAAAACGTCCTGTATGGCAGAAGCTGATACAGTGGCTGCTTAAGATTTTCTCACCACTTTTATAGAAATGGCGGTGTCCGATGTATAAAGTATTGATTGTTGAAGACGACAGAACGATTGCGGCGGCGATGGCTGCCTGTCTCGGTCAGTGGGGCTATGAGTGCCTCGCTGTCCGGGATTTTTCAAATGTCTACAAAGAATTTCTGGATTTTAAGCCTCATGTTGTGCTCATGGATATTTCACTGCCGTTTTATAACGGTTATTATTGGTGCAGTCACATACGGAAGGTGTCTAAGGTGCCGATGATTTTTATTTCATCCCAAAGTGAGCCGATGGATATGGTGATGGCGATGAATATGGGCGCTGATGATTATATGACAAAGCCTTTTGATTTGACGGTGCTGACGGCAAAGGTGTCCGCCCTCGTCCGCAGAACATATGATTACCAGAGTGACGGTCAGCAGGGGCTTGCTTTTGGCAAAGCTTTTTTAAATACGTCTGAGGCGGCGCTTTATGTCGGCGATGTCCGGGTAGATTTGACGAAAAATGAATTTCGTATATTGAAGCTTTTTATTGAGCGTAAAAATATGCTTGTTTCAAGAGATGAGCTGATGCAGTCACTTTGGGAAAGTGAGAATTTTATTGATGATAATACATTGACAGTCAATGTGGCAAGGCTTCGTAAAAAGCTTGAAGCCGCAGGGCTTGGACGGTGTATTGAAACAAAAAAAGGATTAGGGTATATATTTAATGAGACAGAGGGAAATTAAAATATTTTCAGGTTTTATGAAGTCACAGTGGGCGGCATGGGTAATTGTATGTCTTGCCGCTGTGATTTTTTTTGTACTGGACAGACTTGGCAAGGCGCCGTCGTCCTATATTGTTTACGGCATTTTTTTGTTGATTTTCCTGACAGTAATAATTATGTTGATAAATTATGTAAATTATAGGCGCCGTGTCATAAAGCTGATGCAGGCCTATGAGCATATGAGCCTTTCACTTTCTGACTTGCCGGCAGCATCGGACTGTGAGGGTGAATATTACGGAAAAATCATAGCGAAGCTTTATGAGGAAACCTCCAAAATGCTTCAGAAGATGAATCATGATTATGTGAATCAAATTGATTATTATTCCATGTGGGTGCACCAGATTAAGACGCCGATCGCGGCGCTCCGGCTCATGGTGCAAAGCGATGCTTCCCTGCAAAATAAGCTGGCATGGCAGACAGAGCTTTTTAAGATTGAACAGTATGTGTCGATGGTGCTTATGTATGTGCGGCTTTCGGATTTGTCACAGGATATGGTGCTTGAGCCGGTTGACGTGCGGCCGCTTGTGAGTGCAAGTGTCAAAAAATACAGTACAATGTTTATTTATAAAAGGCTGGCGGTGGATATTGCAGACTTTAATCTTAAGACGGTTTCGGATGCAAAATGGCTGGCTGTCATTATCGAGCAGTTTTTATCGAACAGTCTTAAATATACAGAAAAAGGAACAATTCATATTTATGCGGAATGTTCGGATAAAAAGCAGGCGCTTGTTATTGAGGATGAGGGGATCGGCATCCGAAGCGAGGATATTCCGAGAATTTTTGACAAGGGCTACACCGGCTGCAACGGGCGGGCTTATGAAAAGTCAACCGGCATCGGTCTTTACATAGCAAAGAAAACGGCAGATTATCTGGGCATCAGCTTTGAGGTGACCGCAAAGGTCGGTGTGGGCACAAAGGTGCGCATCATATTGCCTGTGCCGTCAATGTGACAGCTTTGTAAGATTGGCGTGTCATTTGTAAGGTTAGATTAAGGCAGCCCCTTCTTCGTTTTGCTATGATATATGTGTCAAAAGAAATGAGCGCAACAGCGCATGCTTAATGAAAAGAAGGGAGCAGTTGATATGGCAATTTTAGAGGTCAGTCACATAAAGAAAATATATAGTACAAAGGCGGGGCGCCAGCAGTGTGCAGCGCTTAGAGATATCAGCTTTACTGTTGAGAAAGGCGAATTTATTGCAATTATGGGGCCTTCCGGTTCAGGGAAAACGACATTGCTGAATAATCTTGCTTCGCTTGATACACCGACGGCGGGAACGATTGTTCTGGATGGTCAGGATATGGGAAAAATCAGCAGCAGACAAATATCCGCCTTTAGAAGAAATAATCTGGGATTTGTTTTTCAGGATTTTAATTTGCTTGATACATTTTCTGTAAAGGATAATATTTTACTGCCACTTGTTTTATCAAGAACACCGTATGATGTGATGATGAATAAGCTGACACCGATCGTGCGTCAGCTTAGCATTGAGCGGCTTTTGGAAAAATATCCGTATGAAATATCCGGCGGTGAGAAGCAGCGGTGCGCTGTGGCGAGGGCGTTGATTACTTCGCCGAAACTTCTTCTTGCCGATGAGCCGACAGGCGCTCTTGATTCAAGAGCCTCCGCGAATTTAATGCGTATGTTTAAGGCTTTTAATGAGGGCGGCCAGACAATTCTTATGGTTACGCACAGTGCACAGGCGGCAGCCTATGCCACACGTGTGCTTTTTATTAAGGACGGCGAGCTGTTTAACCAGCTTTATAAAGGCGATGAGAGTGACCGTGAATTTTTTGAGCGTATCATGTCGGCAACGACGGTACTTGAGGCCGGAGGTGAGAGCTTTGCGTAAAGGATTTTATTTTAAGCTTGCCATCTCAAATATTAAACGAAATAAAGATGTTTTTAAACCGTATATGTTTGCATCGGCATTGATGGTTTTTGTCTATTATGTTTTTAAGCTTTTAAACGGAAACGAGGGTATTGCGGGCATTACAAATTCAATGACATTTAGTTTTGTCATGATGATTGGCGTCTACGTGGCCATGGGATTTTCAGTCATTTTTATTTTCTATGCCAACAGTTTTATTATGAAGCGGCGCAAAAAGGAGCTTGGACTTTACGGTATTTTAGGGGTTGAGAAGCGGCATATCGGCATTTTGATGGCGTGGGAGACTGTCATTACAGGGGTCATATCCATGGCTTCAGGTATTATTTTCGGCCTTGTATTTTCAAAGCTTGCGGTGCTTGCGGCAGCAAAGCTGATGCGCAGTCAGGCAGAGTCAACACTTATTATTAAAGGTGATACGATTACGGGAACTATTTTGTTTTTTGCGGCTGTTTTTTTACTTGTACTTATCTACAATCTTTTTCAGGTCAGTTTAAGCCGCCCCATTGACTTACTGAAAAGTGAGAATAAAGGTGAGGCAGAGCCGAAGGGCTCACTTGCTCTGACCGTTGCCGGTGTTTTATTTCTGGCGGCAGGTTACGGCGCCGCATGGATTATGAGCGATGCGGGATTGATTTTCGTTTTAGCCGGACCGACCGTGGCGGCAGTCATTATCGGCACATATATGCTTTTTGTGGCGGGCAGTATTTTCGTGTTAAAACAGATGAAAAAAAGCCGCCGCATTTATTATAAGCCGGATAATTTTATTTCGATTTCGGGGCTGATGCACCGGATGAAGCAAAATGCTGTCGGACTTGCAAGTATTTGTATTTTATGCACGATGGTGATTATTACGCTGTCGACAACGTTTTGTTTATGGTTCGGCGTCGAGGATTCACTCAAAAATTCATTTTCAGATGATGTGACGGTTTCCTCGATGCCGGAGGAATACAAGACGGCCTTTGAGGCGTCGGTAAAGGAATATTCAAAAAAGTATGATGTTTCTGTTGATGACTTATACATTTTTGAAGACAGAGGCTTTCAGGGGAATATTGACAGCGATGGGAATCTGACAACAGCGTGGAAAAAATCAGAGGACGGCAGCGGCTATTCCCTTGAAAATTATCTTGATATTATCATTATTTCGGCACAGGACTATGAAATGATGACCGGGCAGACGGCAGAGCTCGCAAAAGATGAAGCTTTCTTTGTATTTGACAGAGAAAAGGTAAACGAAGAATGGCGGTATACGCCGACAGACGGTCTGAATCATATTTCGGCAGGGATGACGCTTCATGTTGACGATGACGGTGCGATGGCGCTTGACTATGGAGGTCAGGATGCTGAAGAAATTAAGCCGATTGATGTGATGCTGAAAATTACAGATGTTCGCAGTGATGACACGCTGCTCCAGGGTAAATATGGACAGAGAGGCATGATATATCTTGTTGTTGCCGATGAAGATATGGCTGAGTCATGCAGTAACAGGCGTATGATGTATTCATCTGCCCGTTACAGAGCTGTTTTAAATTACAGCGGCAGCGAGACGGCGAGAAGTCAGTTTATACATGCAGTAGATGACGCGCTTTATGCGACAG
>USSL01000074.1 GCA_900557175.1 uncultured Eubacteriales bacterium | reverse complement strand
ACTACCTTGAAGAGCTCGTTTCTAAATACCCAATCATCACTATCGAAGATGGTATGGACGAAAACGACTGGGATGGATGGAAAATCCTTACTGAACGTCTTGGTAAAAAAGTTCAACTCGTTGGTGACGACTTCTTCGTTACAAACACTAAATACCTTGAACGTGGTATCCGTGAAAATGCTTCAAACGCTATCTTGATCAAAGTTAACCAAATCGGTACTTTGACAGAAACTTTCGAAGCTATTGAAATGGCTAAAGAAGCTGGTTTCACAGCAATCGTTTCGTCCGGTTTTGTAAGACCGAACATCATCACAACCGCCTTATTGCCGGCAATATCAATCGCCTGCTCAATCGTTGACGGCCGGCCGACACACTCAATAACCGTGTTGATCCATGTCAGACCGCTCTCTTTCAGCCTCGCATTTACATCTTCATGCAGCGGATCAATGCAGACATCTGCGCCAAGCTTGAAACCGACTTCTCTTTTGCTCTCCACCGGTTCAAGAAGGGCGACCTTTGCCGCTCCGGCCAGTTTTGCAAGCTGGACCATCAAAAGCCCGATCATACCGCCGCCAATGACAGCAACCTGATGTCCCGGACGGATATTGCACATATCAATGCCGTGCAGGCAGCAGGCCACCGGCTCTGTCATCGCTCCCTGCTCAAAAGATGTATGCTCGCCGAGCTTATACACCTGCCGTTCATTGACCGCACAGTATTCGGCGAAACCGCCGTTTTCTGTTGTTCCGTAGCCAATCATATGCTCGCAGTAATGCACCACACCATTTCTGCACGGCTCACATGCACCGCAGTAACAGTTCGGATCTATACAGACTCTGTCGCCTGCCTTATACGCCATTACCGCTTCTCCGACCTCACAAACGACACCCGAAAACTCATGTCCGAGAATCGTCGGCGGCGTGACCTCGGCCGCGCCCTCATCGCCCTCATAAATATGTACATCCGTACCGCACACACCGCACGCCTTTACTTGAATAAGAACATCATGCGCCCCGACCTTTGGCCGCGCATGTTCCTCCACACGCAAGTCATGCTTTCCATAAAACACTGCACTTTTCAAAATTAAACACCTCTGTCTTTTTTATTTTTATGATAGGCCTCTGGTTACTTTACAGTCAAGTGATATCTGCGTGAAAAATGGCTGGCGGAAAAGATGATGATTGACGCTTTTACTTGTCTTCTCTTTTTTCAATCATTTTATCTATCTCAGAAATTTCCGGCATTGAACGTAATGCACCTTTTTTCGTTGTTACAATTGATGCTGCAGCATTTGCCATCTGCAGCATTTGATAAAGCTGCATCTCGGATAAATTTTCCAAACCATACTCTAAAATTTTTCCGAGAATACACGCACAAAATGTATCGCCGGCTCCCGTTGTATCAATTGTATTTTCATTTAAAAATGCTTCAGCATACACCTTTTTATCGCCGTAATAAGCAATACTTCCATCTCGGCCCAGCGTCACATTAATCAGCCTGACATCTGACCGCGACTTTATTATTTTTACGCCCTTATCAAAATCTGTCTCATCTGTCAGCCAACAGATTTCATTGTCTGCGATTTTTAAAATATCACACTGCCCAATGCCATACCATATGGCAGCTTTTGCCGCATGAATATCTGTCCATAAAGCCTCACGCAAATTTGGATCAAAAGAAATTATTTTATGATGTACTTTTGCATAATCAACCGCCGCCTCTGTCGCTTCTTTCGCCGGATTTGCCGTCATTGATAACGAACCAAAATGAAAAATTTTGCAGTTCTTTATTAAATCATACTTTACTTCCTGCTTTCCCAGCATTAAATCAGCACCCGGATTTCTGTAAAAAGAAAATTCTCTGTCCCCATCCGGTTTATTATGTACCAGAGCAAGTGTTGTCGGTATATCACTGTCATATATAAGCCCTTGTGTTTCTATATTCAAATCACAGAGGACATCACAAAGCATTTTTCCAAAGGCATCCGCCCCTACTTTTCCGATAAATGCCGTCTTATAACCCATTTTTCCAAGCATTGCAAGCACATTACACGGAGCGCCTCCGGGATTTGCCTCAAATAAAGGATTTCCCTGCCCGCTGTTACCATTCCCGATAAAATCAATCAGAAGTTCGCCGAGCGCTGTTACATCGTACATACTGTTGTGTCCTTTCTATCTTTAATTTCCTTTACAATTTTATTATATGACTTTTTATTAAGACGATAAAAAAACAAAACAACTGCAGTAATCACCCACAAAATTCCCGGTATTGTCGTAAACGAATGTTTCATCACTGCTAAAACTGTTGCATTCTGCTGTACATTAGCCACATAGCCACAGGCACCAAGTACTGCTGCTAAAACCGATGTTCCTATTGCCATTCCGACCTTATTTCCCAAGGAAATAAAAGCATATTGAAATCCATCATTGCGAAGCCCTGTTTCCCATTCTCCATATTCAGCACAATCCGGAATAATCGCATAAATTGCCGTATTAAAACCGGAAAAGAAAAACTGGGAAAGACATGAAAACAAGTAAAACGCTGCCGGTGAACTTACAGCACTGAAAAAGTACATCATAAACATGCTCACGCCGGTAAATAATGCAAATATAGATGCCGCGCGTCCTTTATTATTTGTAAGCTTAAACAATGGCGGAAAACAGGCTGCCCCGATAATCGACGGAATAATAATACATAAAGAATATGTACTGAACAACGCCTGATTACCCTCAACATATGTAAAATAATACAACGCATCTGCATTTCTTCCATAAAGTGTGACGCCAAATAAAAACTGTCCTGCTACAGCAATTAAATACGGTTTATTCTGAGCAACTGCTTTTAATTGTGTTTTCAGAGAAATTTTCTTTTTTTCCGGCACCTCAACAGCCTCTTTTGTTTTTGCAAAGCAAAAATATGACATGCTGCAAAAATACAGCCATATAAGATTGCAACCAGAAGATAGCCTCTCTTTGCACTCTCTCTGCCAAACATATCAATCAGAGGAATCGTAATAATATTAATTACCCCGATAGCAATCATGGCACTCACCGAACGAAATGTATTAATTTTTGCACGTTCCTCAATATTCTGAGTCATCGCTCCGCATAATGTGCCATACGGAATATTAACACATGTATAGCCTAAAACTAAAATGCAGTAAGTCACTGTCATATAAACAATCTTCGCTGCCGACGGCCACTCCGGGTGCGCCCAAAATGAAAGTATCAAAATCAATGATGTCAGCGGTGCAGCGATGAGAAGCCACGGCCTGTAACGGCCCCATCTTGTATGTGTCTTGTCACTCAGCGCGCCAATCACCGGATCATTAATTGCATCCCAAAATCTTGAAAACAACATGAGTCCTGCCACTGCGCTCATACTAATACCAAAGACATCTGTATAAAAAATCATTAAAAAGTTTCCAACAAACATCCAGCTAAAATTACATCCGACATCGCCCATGCCATATGCAATTTTACTGATCAGTGGTATTTTTATATTTGTATCCTTATTTTCCATCATTCATACGCTCCCCGAAAAGACCATCTTTAACTATTTATCCTCTGCAATTTTTATAACTGCTTTTACGATATCCGCTTTATTATTTACACTATAATCCATTGCTTTCTGTGCCTCATCCAATGTGAAAATATCTGTAACAATACCCTTTAAATTGACTTTGCCCGCTGCCACTGCCTCAATCGCCATCGGATAAATGTGACGATAACGGAAAACCGTTTTAAATGTCAGTTCCTTATCCAGCACAAGGCTCATCGGCAGTGTCATTTCACCGGATTTGCTGTAGCCGACCAGTACGATATTGGCACCTTTTTTTGCCATATGGATTGCCTGTCTCGTCGTAATTTCCGTACCGGCTGCCTCAACAACTAAATCCATGCCATCCCCGTTTGTCAGCTGCTTGACAACTTCTAAAACATCTTCTTTTGCACCATTAATCACACCGTCAGCGCCAAGCTCCATTGCCTTATCCAAACGTTTTTCCATAATGTCTACAACATAAACTTCCGATACACCTCTTGCTTTCAGTGCCATCATTGACACAAGACCGATACAGCCTGCACCCATAACAACTGCTTTTTGACCTAAATGTGCATCACCCTGAATAGCCGCATGGAAACCGACTGCAAGCGGCTCGATTAAAGCCCCCTCAAGCGTACTTACATTTTCAGGAAGCTTAAAGCACAAATCTGCTTCATGCGCTACATACTCCTGAAAAACGCCGTCTACCGGCGGTGTCGCAAAAAACACAACATCCGGACAGAGATTATACTTTCCCTGCTTACAAAATTCACAATGGCCGCAAGTCTTTCCCGGCTCAAGCGCAACTCTGTCACCTACTTTCAGATGCTTTACATCCGATCCGACTTCAACAACAACGCCGCCCGGTTCATGTCCAAGTACAAATGGCGGCTTTACAATATAATCTCCGATAGCACCGGTTTCATAATAATGTAAGTCACTGCCGCATATACCGACATATTCCAGTTTCACAAGCACTTCGTTGTCCTTAGGGGTTGGAATATCTCTTTCTTCAAAACCCATTTTTCCAATACCATTCATAACTGCCACTTTCATTTTTCCGTTCATTATAGCTTCCTCCTAAATAATTTTATACTTTATTAAATAGTTTTATTATGTATGTTTATAATAGTCCCGGACATTATTTTTGTCAATATAATTTCGTATTCATCCTTAAACTTCATTAGATATCCACAATTTTAATATCCTGTTTTTGTATGTATTGCACAAAATCTTTTTTAACCCACAAAAAAAGAAGCTCCCGTTCTACCGGAAACTTCTTCCATCCTCTCAAACCTGCTCTATAAATTTTTCAATGATTTCCAGTGCTGCGCCAAGTGCTGCGGCACCGATTTTATAGCTGCATGCACCGACAAAGCTGCCGGATTCTGCAAATGTATTGCGCTCTGCGACCTTTTTTTGTATTTCACTCAAATACGGCCCAATGTGGCTGCCAACATAGCCGCCCAAAATAACATCACAGTCCAGTATCATATGGATATTATTGACGGCAGCCGCCAAATAAGATATGTATCTTTCCCAAAGCTTCCTGTGATCTTCATTGCCTGCACTAAGCGCCTCAAAAAAGTCCTCCAGCCGGCCGCCGGCCGCGTCTGAAAGCTTTTTTGCCGAACAATAGACATCCATACAGCCCTTTTTACCGCAATAACACTGTGCGCCGTCAGGAACAAGCGTCATATGACCGGCCTCGCCGCATCTGAAATTTGTCCCCTGCTCAAGCACACCGCTGTTAAAATAAGCGCCGCCGACCGTATTGCTCAGCGACAAATAAAAAAAGCGGCGGGATTTGTCCGAGCCAACCCCTTCAGCATAAGCACCTGCATTGGCATCATTGATAAAATAACACGGATACGCAAAAAACCGGCTGATTGACTCACACAAAAGTGCCTTCACTCCAAGAATATGCGAATCTGTAATGATACCTCTGTCTAAATCAATAATTCCCGGAAAAGCGATGCCGACACCGAGAAGATTGTCCCGCGCAACTGCATTCTCATCCAAAAACCTTTCAAGCTTACGGCTGATTTCACAATAATAGCCGTCATCACCGCTGTACGGATAAAAAATGCGCTCATATTTTAAAACATCGCCTGTAAGATTTGTGAGTACAAAGCTTATGTGATTTTTTGTAATATCAAGTCCGACCGCCTGCCGCACATTTTTCAAAACAGACAAAGCCTTCGCCCTGCGCCCGCCTGTTGATTTTAAAATACCTGCTTCCTCAATCAGCCCTTTATCAATAAGCTCCTTTGTCATCTGTGTCACTGTCGGAAGACTCATCTTAAGTTCGTAGGCAATGTCCGGATTTGATATCATATCGTGGCTGCAGATGTAACGGAATACCCTGTTTCTGTTGTTTTTCTTAACCTCAATATTTGTTGTTTGTTTTCTGTTCATGATATACCCCTGACAAATATCAGGTCAAAAAGCCGCCTGCAATCAAGCCCGCGTCGGCTTTTTGACCTTTCAGCTTTATTATTACTTTATTAAAGTATTTTCTTTAGTATATCATTCAAAATTTTAAAAATCAAGCATTACTCATAAAAATCCTACTTCACACGCGCTGTCAGCTTTTCGCCGTCTGTATCTATAACGATAGTATCACCCGGCTTGACTTCATCTGCCAGTATCATGCGGCCGGCAAGTGTTTCAACATGCTTCTGAAGAAAACGCTTCAGCGGTCTTGCGCCGTAAACCGGATCATAGCCCTTATCAACGATAAACGCTGCCGCTTCGTCGGTAATTTCAATAAACAGCTCTCTGTCGGCAATACGCTTATTCAAGTTTGCCACCATAATTGCGATAATATTTTCAATATCTGCCTTTGTCAACGGCTTAAACATAATAATCTCGTCAAGACGATTTAAAAACTCAGGTCTGAAATGGGCGCGCAAATCATTCATGACCTCGTCCTGTGCACTCTGCCTGATTGTACCATCTTCCTCAATACCATCAAGCAAATAGCCGGAGCCGATGTTTGATGTCATAATGAGAATCGTATTTTTAAAGTCGATCGTGCGTCCCT
Organism: uncultured Eubacteriales bacterium; assembly: GCA_900557175.1. Classification (GTDB taxonomy): domain Bacteria; phylum Bacillota; class Clostridia; order Lachnospirales; family Lachnospiraceae; genus Scybalocola_A. Next base: position 1,194 of record USSL01000074.1, on the reverse strand, counting down.
GTGAGTCTGTAATACGTCCGTCATCAAGCACCTGTAAAAGAACATTAAATACATCAGGATGTGCCTTTTCAATTTCATCAAAAAGAACAACGGAATATGGTTTGCGGCGCACAGCCTCTGTCAGCTGGCCGCCTTCCTCATAGCCCACATATCCCGGAGGCGCTCCGATAAGTCTTGACACGGAGAACTTTTCCATATACTCCGACATATCAATACGCACCATATTGTTTTCATCATCAAAAAGTGCCTCTGCAAGCGCCTTTGCAAGCTCTGTCTTTCCGACGCCTGTCGGTCCTAAGAACATAAAGGAACCAATCGGTTTATTTTCATCTTTAATACCGGCTTTTGAACGTATAATAGCTTCTGTCACTTTCTCAACGCCCTCATCCTGACCGATGACACGTCTGTGAAGCTGCTTATCAAGGTTCAGCGTCTTGTTACGCTCACTTTCCGTAAGCTTTGCAACCGGAATACCTGTCCACCGTGAAACAATTTTTGAAATTTCATCATCCGTCACCTGTTCACGGACAAGAGAATCATCTCTTAAATGGATATAATTTTCCTCCTGTTCAAGCTGCTGCTTCAGCTGAGGCAATTTGCCGTACTGAAGCTCTGCCGCCTTGTTAAGATCATAATTGCGCTGAGCCACCTCAATCTGCTTGTTAAGGTCTTCAATCTGCTGACGGAGCTGCTGAACACTCTCCACAGCCTTCTTATCCTCATCCCACTTTGCTTTCTGAATCTGGAAATCATCCCGCATATGTGCAATCTCGTTCTGAATGGACACAAGACGATCCTGACTTAAACGGTCGTCTTCTTTTTTAAGCGCTGCCTCCTCGATCTCAAGCTGCATAATTTTACGTGAAATCTCATCAAGCTCTGCCGGCATAGAATCAAGCTCTGTCTTAATCATCGCACACGCTTCATCCACAAGGTCAATCGCCTTATCCGGCAGGAATCTGTCGCTGATATAGCGGTTTGACAGCGTCGCTGCCGCAATGAGGGCGTTATCTGTAATCTTAACGCCATGGAACACTTCATAGCGCTCCTTAAGTCCTCTTAAAATAGATATCGTATCTTCAACAGTCGGCTCATCCACAAGCACCGGCTGGAAACGGCGCTCTAACGCCTTATCCTTTTCAATATATTGTCTGTACTCATCCAATGTCGTCGCACCGATACAGTGAAGCTCGC
>USSL01000073.1 GCA_900557175.1 uncultured Eubacteriales bacterium | reverse complement strand
GAGCTGACACAAAATGTTTGTGCAGGGTGCAGCCGGTGTCAGTTTTGCTGGGAAAAGGAATATGATGACACAAGCTTTGCAGCCAGTAATATTTTAAATTATTATTCTAAAAATGGTTCTATTGAAAAAAATCAGCTTCCGATTGCCTTTCGGCGGCGGTGCATTAATATAGATGGTTTTTTAAACGAGACGGCAAGGGTTGTAGAGCTTGCAAGGCTTAATCTGAATTGGAAAAATAAGCTGATGGAAAGCCGGCTGGCTGTTGCCGGGCAATTTTTTGAGGTTGCGGATATTATTGAGGACTTCAGTAATTCTTTAGGTGATGAAAACAGAAAGCTTGAATCGGATACAAAGCGGCTTAAACAGAAGCTTCAGTCGAAGAAGCTTAAAGTGAAGGATTTGACGGTCGTTGAAAAGGCAGGGCGGCGCATGTGTGTTTATCTGACCGCTGGCATGGGGCGCGGCCGTGTTGTGACGACACGGGAAATCTGCGATTTGCTTGGAAATGTTTTGCACAGGGATTTTGTACCCGGAAAGGAGTGCCGTATGGTTGTTTCTAAAGAAGCGATGACTTATGAATTTGTTGAGGATACAGCGTATAAAACAATGGAGGGTGCAGCGTGTATTCCTAAAGATCAGGAAAATGTTTCAGGGGACGCCTATACGCTGATTCATTTAGATGGCGGACAGGTTGTGATGTCTTTGGCCGATGGCATGGGCAGCGGCGAAGCGGCCAGTGAAGAAAGCGAGTATATCATCCGTCTGATGGAACAGCTCATTGAAACAGGCTTTGGCCGTCAGGCGGCGGTACGGCTGATTAATTCGATGATGTTTCTGAAATCTGAAAAACAGGCATTTGCCACGGTGGATATGGGCATGATTGATTTATATTCGGGAAAATGTGAATTTATAAAAGTCGGTGCGGCGGCTTCATTTATTAAACGTAAAGATGAGACAGAGACGATTATTTCCTCGACACTGCCTGTGGGGGCGTTTACAGAGGTGGATTACGAGGGAATTACGAAGGAGCTGTCGCCGGGTGATATGGTTTTTATGGTTACGGACGGCGTTGTGAACAGCTTTTCTGCGGAAAACGGGGAAGCAGCGCTGGCAGAATTTATTCAGTCGCTTGATATTAAAAATCCACAGGCGGCGGCGCAGGCAGTCCTTGATTATGCGGTGCGCTTAGGCGGCAGTGCCGGTGATGATATGAGTGTGCTTGCGTGTGGTCTGTACGAAAATACGTGCCGCAGGCAGAGCGCCTGATATATAAAAAATTGCCTGAATTTTATGATTTCCCCGGAATTTATGAAATTCCGGGGAAATGACGTTGCACGCCGGCGCGTGTTCATGCTATGATACACATAAGGGATTTTTGTGAATCTAACAGCAAATATGCGGAGTGATAATTGATGGATGATATTTTAAAAAGAGTGGGGGCATATATTTCGGATACGCATATGCTGGCGCGCGGTGCCCATGTTGTTGCCGGAGTTTCGGGAGGTGCAGATTCCATGTGCCTTCTTTTTGTGCTTTTGTCTTTAAAGAAAGCGCTGGATTTAAAAATTACAGCAGTCCATATTCATCACGGCCTTCGAGGTGCGGCGGCGGACGGCGATGAAGCTTTTGTAAAGTCATGGTGCGGACAGCATGGGGCTGACTGTGTAAGTTTTAGGGCAGATATCCGGGCAAAAGCGAAGCTTGCGGGCATTTCCGAGGAAGAATGCGGACGGCTTTTCAGATATGAGTGTTTTGAGCAGGTGCGGTGTGAGCGCGGTGCCGATGTGATTGCAGTCGCCCATCATAAGGATGATTTGGCTGAAACAGTCATTTTTAATATGGTACGGGGCAGCAATATGAAAGGCATGGCGGGCATTGTGCCGGTACGCGGCAATATTATACGTCCTCTTTTAATACTCAGACGTTGGGAAATTGAAAAGTTTCTTGAACAAAACGGTATTTCTTACCGGACAGATGCGACAAATTTTGAGGCGGATTACACGCGCAATAAAATTCGTCTGAAGGTGCTGCCGTATTTGAGTCGGGAAATTAATGCGAGAGCTGTTGAGCATATCGCGGACATGGCTGCCGGTGCCTTAGAAGTGTCGAATTATGTCGAGCGACAGGCAAAAAAAGCGTGGGACAGAGCGGCACAGCCTTTGACAGACGGACATATTACAGCAGCCGGTGGTGCAGAAATAGAAGGTGATACCGGCTGTGCGGCTGTTGGCATGACGCATGTCGGGCTTTTGATCGATGTGCTTGCAGCAGAGGACATTGTAATCCAAAAAGCACTTGTGCGTATGCTTATTGAAAGGGAAACAGGAAAACTCAAAGATATTACAGGAAAGCATGTGCAGAGTGTCCTTTCTTTGATGGCGCTCACGCCGGGAAAGCAGGTACATCTCCCGTACGGCATGGCGGCAGTGCGGTGTGAGAATCATATTATTTTGAAAAAAAGAGAAGGAAAAATCAGAAGGGAAGCGCAAAAGACAGAGGCATTCATGGATGTAGCGGTGCCGTCGTCCTTAAAAATAAGCCAGCCCGGTGGTGTATTGTCGCTGACGTTTGAGAAAGTCGGGCAAATTCCTGTATTTTTTAAAAATCCCTGTACGAAATGCTTTGATTATGATAAAATAAACGATGGTCTTGTGCTGCGTCACCGCTGTCAGGGTGATTATATGACAATTAAAGGCGGATATCAAAAAACGGTGGCAAGACTGATGATTGATGATAAGGTGCCGGGAACGCTTCGGGACAGACTGTGGCTTCTTGCGGACGGTCATCATGTGCTTTGGATACCTTCGGCAGACGGCGGACGTATCAGTGAGCATTATAAAATAGAGGAAACTACAAAACATGTACTTATGATAAAGATAAAAGGAGAGAGTGACGATGGAAGACAAGATTAAAGTTTTACTTACTGAAGAAGAAGTGGATGAGAGAATTAAAAAGCTCGGTCAGAAAATCAGCGAGGATTATGCAGGAAAGAGTGTGCATCTGATCTGCGTATTAAAGGGCGGCGCATTTTTCATGTGTGAGCTTGCAAAGCGTATTACAGTTCCTGTATCTATGGACTTTATGTCTGTATCAAGCTACGGCAACGGTACAGAAAGCTCAGGTTTAGTTAAAATTGTGAAGGATTTGGATGAGTCGATCGAGGGCAAGAATGTCCTTATTGTTGAAGACATTATTGATTCCGGCAATACACTGCATTATCTTGTAGAAATTCTTTATAAGAGAAAACCGGAAGATATTAAGATTTGTACACTGCTTGACAAGCCGGAGCGCCGTGTGGCTGACGTTCATGTTGATTATGTCGGCTTTGATATTCCGGACGAGTTCGTTGTCGGCTACGGTCTTGATTATGCTCAGAAATACAGAAATCTTCCGTATATCGGCGTTGTAGAGGTTGAAAAATAATAAAGTCTGACAGCAAAATGAATACAGCTTAAGGAGGCAATAATGAATAATAAAAAACTGAATATATGGCCGCTGCTTTTGCTGTGTGTTGTCATTGCTGCAGTTGTTTCTGTACTGTCCAATTCGGTGAATTCGGATAATTACACATATTCGGCATTCTTGAAGGATTTAAACAGTGCAGAGACGACAGTGACAAGCGCAGTGATCGAGCAGAACATTGAAGTTCCGACAGGGCGCGTCCATCTTTATACAACAGACAGCACCGAGCGTGTGTTCAGTGCTGCAGATATTAATGAGGTGGCTTCAAAGCTCACAGATGCGGGTATTCCGTACAGCTTCAGAGATATCAAGCGTCCGGGCTGGTTTGAGGAGAATGCGGCGACATTGATTATGTGCGGCGTAATGCTTGTATTTTTATTTTTCCTCATTTCGGCACAGGGCGCATCGGCCGGCGGCGGTGGCGGCGGTACAAAGATGATGAATTTCGGAAAGAGCCGCGCGCGTATGACCAATGCCGGAGATACGAAGGTGACATTTAAGGATGTGGCAGGGCTTCAGGAGGAAAAAGAGGAACTTGAGGAGATTGTTGATTTTCTTAAGGATCCGGGAAAGTACATGGAGCTTGGCGCAAGAATTCCAAAAGGTGTAATTTTAGTAGGCCCTCCGGGAACAGGTAAGACGCTTCTTGCAAAAGCAGTTGCCGGTGAAGCCGGTGTTCCGTTCTTTTCGATTTCAGGTTCTGACTTTGTTGAGATGTTTGTCGGCGTCGGTGCATCCCGTGTCCGGGATTTATTTGAAGATGCCAAGAAAAATTCGCCTTGTATCGTTTTCATTGACGAGATTGACGCGGTTGCAAGACGGCGCGGTACCGGTATGGGCGGCGGCCACGATGAGCGTGAGCAGACATTAAACCAGCTTCTTGTGGAAATGGATGGCTTTGGCGCCAATAAGGGCATTATTGTCATGGCGGCGACAAACCGTGTGGATATTCTTGATCCGGCGATTTTAAGACCGGGCCGTTTTGACAGAAAGGTTGGCGTCGGACGTCCTGATGTGGAAGGACGCCGTCAGATTTTAAATATTCACGCAAAGGGCAAGCCGCTTGGCGATGATGTGGATTTGGCACAGATTGCTCAGACGACGGCAGGCTTTACAGGTGCGGATTTGGAAAATCTTATGAATGAATCGGCGATTTATGCGGCAAACGAAAACCGCTCTTATATTACACAGGCGGATATCCGCAAATCCTTTGTTAAGGTCGGTATCGGCGCTGAGAAAAAGAGCCGTGTTATTTCTCAGAAAGAGAAGAAGCTGACTGCTTACCATGAAGCCGGACATGCTATTTTGTTCCATGTATTGCCTGATGTTGGGCCTGTATATTCTGTATCGATTATTCCGACAGGTATGGGCGCCGGCGGTTATACAATGCCGCTTCCTGAGAAGGATGAGATGTATTTGACAAAGAGTAAGATGCTTCAGGATATTACAGTTGCTCTCGGCGGACGTGCGGCGGAGGAAATTATTTTCGGCGATGTGACGACAGGGGCTTCCAGTGATATTAAGTCTGCGACAAATACAGCAAGAGCGATGGTAACACAGTACGGTATGTCGGAGGAAATCGGGCTCTTAAATTACGGCAGTGATGATGACGAGGTATTTATTGGCCGTGACCTTGCCCACACAAGAGGTTACAGCGAGGACAGAGCCAAAGCAATCGACAGTGAAATACGCCGTATTGTTGATGAGTGTCATGAAAAAGCACGGAAAATTCTTAATGAAAATATTGAAATTCTTCATAAATGTGCAGACCTGCTGATTGAAAAGGAAAAAATCACAGGCGAAGAATTTAATGCACTGTTTGAAAATTAATTAAAAATGGAAGACCTGTCTGTGAAAAATGTATAAAAGCATGGACAGGTCTTGTTATTTCGTACAAAAATTATTTTGAAAAAAATAAAAAATTGTGAACACTTACTTTGAAAGTTATGGTACTATAATAACCGTAAACCCCCCCCCAATACATTATATAGTTTTTTGTTACACCCCATAAGAAACAAAAAATACCTTCTCCAAAAAAGGACAGCGAACGGAAGCTGTCCTTTTTCCTTTATAATAACATAGAATATAAAAAAGATTGTAAAACAAAGCAATGTAGTATACAATATTTTTAGGATGATGAGCAAAAGGAGTCGAAAAAATGGACCTTAATTTGAAATTGACACCATCGGAAACGATGAATCTTTTTCATTTATATATTACAAAAATAAAGCCTGTTCTTATTGAGGATGCCTTATTTACGGACGGTACGCCGTTTTATCGCAAATACAGAAATTTCGGCGGCGGTCACGAGGTGCGTCTGCGTTTCAGAACAGCAAAAGATAATGTCGAAACTGTATTTGTTGTGACGGAAAAGGAAACATACAGGATGCGCCGTTACCAGTCGGACGGGATGTTTGATTATTATGAAATAAAAATGCCGTGTACGGAAGGCGAGCGTTATTATTTTAAAATTACAGACGGCATAAAAACTGTTTTTTATAATAAGCGCGGTGTGATGCATGAGGTACAGGATTATTACAATTTTTGCTTTGTACCGGATTTTACAACGCCGGACTGGGCAAAGGGTGCTGTATTTTATCAGATATTTACAGATCGTTTTTGCAATGGGAATAAAGACAATGATGTGCTTGACGGTGAATATGTTTATATTAACCAGAAGGTTGAGCAGGTCAAAGACTGGTCGTCTGTGCCTCAGACAATGGATGTGGCACGTTTTTACGGCGGCGATTTACAGGGCGTCATGTCAAAGCTCGACTATTTAAAAGGACTTGGCGTTGATGTTATTTACCTGAACCCGATTTTTGTGTCGCCGTCAAATCATAAGTACGATATACAGGATTATGATTATGTAGATCCGCATTTTGCAGTAATCCTCTATGACGATGGCGAATGCCTTAAGGAGTGGGAGCATGAAAATACAATGGCTTCAAAATATATCCGCCGCGTGACGGACAAGCGGAACCTTGAGGCGAGCAATGCTTATTTTGCAAAGCTTGTAGAAGAAATCCACAAGCGCGGTATGCGTGTTATTTTGGACGGTGTTTTTAACCATTGCGGTTCATTTAATAAGTGGCTTGACAAAGAGCGCATTTACGAAGCGCAGGACGGTTATGAAAAAGGCGCTTATATTAGTAAGGACAGTCCGTATAACAGCTTTTTTAAATTCCGTGAAGGCTCAGGCTGGCCGTACAATAATGCTTATGACGGCTGGTGGGGACATGATACATTGCCAAAGCTTAATTATGAGGGCTCAAAGCAGCTTGAGGATTACATTTTAAGAATTGCGAAAAAGTGGGTATCTCCGCCGTTTAATGCCGATGGATGGCGGCTTGATGTCGCTGCGGACCTCGGTTATTCTTCGGAGTATAATCACCAGTTTTGGAAACGCTTCAGAAATGCGGTGAAAAGTGTCCGGCCGGATGCGCTTATTCTTGCTGAGCATTACGGTGATCCGGCGCCGTGGCTTCAGGGCGATGAGTGGGATACGGTAATGAATTATGATGCATTTATGGAGCCGGTAACGTGGTTTCTGACCGGTCTTGAAAAGCACAGTGATGAGTTTCGGGGCGATCTTCTCGGCAATCACATAAGCTTCCGGGATGCGATGAGCCATCATATGTCCCGTTTCCATTATGAATCGCTTCACGTTGCAATGAATGAGTTGTCAAACCATGACCATTCCCGTTTTTTAACGCGGACAAACCGGCGCGTCGGACGTCTTGCGACAACAGAGGCCGGCGCTGCAGAAAAAAATGTCAATAAAGCAGTCATGCGCAGCGCCGTCATGATACAGATGACATGGCCGGGTGCGCCGACGATTTATTACGGCGATGAGGCCGGCGTGTGCGGCTTTACAGATCCTGACAGCCGCCGTACATATCCGTGGGGACATGAGGATATGGAGTTACTGCGTTTTCATCGCGATATGATACGCATCCACAAAAGCAGCAATGTGTTTACGCATGGTTCATTTAAGTATTTGTACGGTGAACATGGCATAATAAGTTACGGACGTTTTGACGGTGAGCATCAGGCGGCTGTAGCAGTAAATAACAATGAGCATTGTGCGGCGGTGGCAGTACCGGTATGGATGCTCGGAGCGCCGGACAAGGCTGTATTTTGTGTTGCAATTAAAAGCGACAGTAACGGTTATGTCTGTCCGCAAAATCGTGAGAAAATCATCGTGGAGGGTGGCAAAGTGACACTGACGATGCCGCCGCAGTCGGCAATGGTGCTTGTGCGGTGAGAAATGTAGGGGTGTAAGTATGTTGCAAAATACTTACGACACACGCTGTAAGGACGATGCAACAGTTTTGCGATACGCTGCGTTGCCTACGAAGTCC
>USSL01000072.1 GCA_900557175.1 uncultured Eubacteriales bacterium | reverse complement strand
GTGGCTTGCGCCAAATTCCGTCGTCAGCGGGAAGCTTACGGCATGAATCCCTGTCGTTCTTGTCTGACTGAAAGAAACGCCCGCAACAAGTGCCGCCAAAATCATATTTCCTCTCGCCTCTTTATTTTCCGGTTCATCATAGGCTTTCTTTATATTTTCAAAAATAAGCTTCAGGGCGCCGAGACTTAAAAAGTCACAAAGCGGTACGGATTCTTTGTTCCAGTATGCTTCAATGGCGTGACAGAAAGCGTCCATGCCCGTGGAAGCCGTCACTGCCGCCGGCAGCGTGTATGTAAGTTCGGCGTCTATAAGCGCATAATCCGGCCAAAACTGCTGATTGACCATCGGCATTTTAATGTGCGTTGTTTTGTTTGTAAAAACGCCGACGTTTGTCACCTCGCTGCCCGTGCCCGCTGTTGTCGGAATACAAATCAGCGTTGTTTTTCTCTTTCCAAGCGTTCTTGTGCCGCCGCTGTAATAGTCATAAATACTGCCCTCGTTTGTCACAAGACATGCAACGATTTTGGAAACATCCATAGAACTGCCGCCGCCGAGTCCGATGACACAGTCCGCTTTAATCTCCCTCGCCGCTGTCGCCGCTGCGTCCACGCTCTCACATGACGGATTCGGCTCGATATCTGAAAAATAGGCTACATTTTTTCCGCTCATGCTCTCGCCGATAGCCTTTGCCGTGCCGTTGTTGTATAAGAAAGGATCTGAAATAATAAGGACATTTTCTCCATCAATATAATCTGCCGCTTTCTTCAAGATACCTGCCTCATAACAGATTTTTACCGGCATATAATAACTGAATTTTTCTTTCATTACGCTCACTCCCGTGCTTTCTCAAAAATTTATCAGTATTCACAGACTTCTATGCCGAGCATACGCCCAAGCACCGAAAGCTCAGCCGACACATCGCCGTAGATGACTGCAAAGTGCGGTTCCCAGCCGTCCTGCACACTTTTATATATCGTATCTTCCGCGCTGTTTTTTGTTTTTACAACGACAGATGTACCGCAGAACTGTTTCGGCTTATCGAGCGCCTCGCCGCCAGCGATAAAAAATCTGAATGTACCGTCCGCCTTTCTTCCGACGCGGAACACTGTGACATGACTGCACGGCTTACAGCCAAATTCCATTGTCGGTCCGATTTTTCTGTTCGGATGAACGCCCGTCATGGCACCTGTCGTCTCGCAGGCCAGCTTACATGCCGCCGTACCGCAGTGCCAATATGTGATTGTATTTTCTTTTTCGTCCATTGATACCGGATCTCCGAAAAATGCCGGCTGTCCCGTCAGGCTCATACCCATATACATTGAAAGGGCGCCATACATATCCGCCTCACAAGCCGCCGCAACACCCATATCGTTGAGCATTGCAAGAACGGCACACACAGGCGTTCCGAAGGCTGTAAAGAAATCCGGCCAGCATCTTGAAGCCAGAGCACCGATATGATTTTCTGTCACATAGTCTTTGTACGCCTTGTAGATTCTTGCAAAATCACGGACATTTTGATCCGGCATATTTTCAAGTCCGACCATCGCTTTCCTTGCTTCTTCAAGATATGACGCACATTCTCCGTCCGTATACCCCTTTACCTTATCGATCAGCTCTCTTGCCTCAATCGCATCAAGCGTCACACCGAAATATTTAAGAAGATCCACATCAAGCGCACGCCCGAAACCAAAGCCCTGCGGCGTATGTCCGATTGCAGTCATATGAAGATCACGGAGCTCTTTTTTAAGTTTCGCCGCCCGTATAACAGCGCCTGTCTTCTGAATGACTTTATCTTCCGTCGGCCCTCCGAAAATATATTCAAAATTTCCGTCCCTAAATGCTGCCAGTGCATTGCCCGCCGAGTATGCCCCCGTCAGCGAATTGAGTCTTAATCTCCCCCCATCAATCACCGGCTCGCGAAGTGTCCATAATAGTACCGGACACGAAAAACGCTTCAGAACCTCACTTGGATAAGCGCCGTTTGCGAACGTAATATTCTGCAAAATAATTAAATCAGGATTGATACCATCTAAAAATTCTTTCAGCTCATCTATACTAAGAAGCATATCATTTGGATAAACGCCATCATCTGTCAATGACCGAAGCATCTGAACCGATGCGTCAAACTGAAGTTTCGCACTTTCAAGATGGAATGTCGGCACACCCACCGGAATATAAGCTACCTGAAACTGTGACATACAAAACACCTTCCTTTTTATTTAATTAAATTTATTAATTAAATTATAGCAGTAGTCGATGGATTTTGCAATAGTTTCTTTAATATAATCTGAATTTCTTTGTTTTATAGAAACTCTTTTAATTATATATACACAAACTTCGCTTCATTACACAATCATATTTTACATTTCAAAAAATTTTACACGCAAAAAAAATACAGAGGCTCTGCCATCATATGGCAAAACCTCTGTATTTTTCCTTAATTTATTTTTTCTCCAAAGGAATAAGCACCGGCGCGGCTTTTTCCTCTTTTTCGCTATGAATTTCACAGCCCGGCGCCAGCATCCTCGCCACAATCGGCAAATATTCTTTCGGGAGTTTTTCACCTTCGGCAAACATCCTGCTGAAATGATACTTATAGATGGCATCCGCATACTGTCCGTAAATTTTACGTCCATACTCTGTCACCTGAACGATGACATCCTTTTTATTGTCCGAAAGCCTGAAACGTTCAAGCAAGCCTTTAGCCACAAGTTTATCTGTCAGTTTTGTAAATTGACTGTTGGATATACCGAGCCGCGACGATATTTCGCTCATATTTTGATGAAGCTCCTCATTTTCTAAAAGATACTCCACAACCTGTATCTGAGCAAAGGAAATCGGGATATCCGTGCCGTATTTTTTCTCTTTCTTGTAGGAAGCTGCATAATAGTTGCAATATTTTATAAGCTGTTCCACAATGTCTCTGTATTCGCCCATCCACTCCAGCTTCATCTTGACCACCTCTGTCTTTACTTTATCGACCTAAGTATATCAATAATCCGCTTTACAGGCAAGAGTTTTAAACCATATTCCAAAATAGTGCTGTATTTGCCGTTGTAATCATTGTAAATAGGAATGTATTCACAAAAGCTGCCAGCCAGACATTATTTGTTTTTTCAAACAATTTCTTCGCAAATACAGCCGCAATGCCAAGACACGGTACTGTTGCAAACAATAATATGCCATTTAATGCCTGTCCCGGATAAAGTGCCACACCCCGTGTAAAATCAAGTCCGTACTGAAGCGCAAGCCAAAGAATCAGACCGCCCGTATTTAATACGACAGCGATAAGCCATCCGCATCTTCTGCCTCTGACATTGGCATTAATTGCTACTGTGTTAATTAAATAATAGATAAAGAAAAATGGAATATATGTCAGTGCCGTTACCAAAAATTCCGGTTTAAATGTCCGAACTGCCAGCGTCCATATTCTAAAATCCGTTCCGAATACGGCCTGTACCGCAAATAAAATGCCATAACCGACAGCCACAAGAAATACTGCCGTCATTAAACTTGCTAAAATAGCCTTCACGTTCAGGCGCACGCCATAATCTTTTGCACTGGCACCTGCTACCTTCTTTGACATCGCAAAAAACATAAGCACAATAACAAGTGCAATAAGACCGCAGGCAATCGCCCAGTAGGCAATCTGATTTGTCGTCGGCTCATTAAATAGAGAGCTAAGCGGAAGTATTGACGGCGCAAATTTAAAGAATAATGCTGCCGCAACGGATACTGCTGCCGCTGCAGCACCTGCTGCTGCCTGACTTTTCTTTCCCACTCTGAAGCTGAAGGCTGCAATAAGAATACCTCCGACAGCTGCAATGACAGACACAATAAAGAGTACATTCAATCCCGGTTCCTGCTTATCCATCAACGCCGCAAAAAATGCTGCGGGATAAAGGGCACTCACTGCAATGCAAATCCAGTAAGCCGCTTTTTGAACCGTTGTTTTTGGCGCCGCAACTACAGGAATTTCCTCTGTCACCGCACATTTGAATACCGGAAGCTGTACAAGCAAAGAGGCCAGCGGCACAAACATTAAGAAAAATCCAATCAGGCCTACACAGTTAAACAGCTCTTTAAATTGCCATATCTGATTTGATGAATCCAGTCCTGCATTTGTCTGATACTCTGATGTCACTCCCGAAAAAGCTTCCGCATAAAAATCAATCAGATTGCCTGTTGTTTCTTTTGAAAAATGATTCCATGGGTGTGTCTGCGATGGTGTATAAATTACATGCTTACCCGTTTGAGATACTCTGACAGCCGAATCATCAAGCTTCACCTCACCGGATTCAACATCATAAAATTTTCCGGCCTCGGCAGTCCCATTTTCTGAAACTCCTAAAAATTGTCTTCCGGAATTTGTCGCGGCAAAGTCCTTATAGGTTACTGTGCCTTGGACTTGTTTTTCTTCCTCCGTCATTTCTTCCTCGGATTTATTAAAGAAAAATTCATCATAGTGTCCCGCAATCATACCTACAGTACGGTCACCGTAAGCCGCCTGCAAATCAGCCTGAGGCGCAATCGCCGAAGCATAAGAATAATCCGCGCCAACGGAAATACCGGCATAAATCTCTCTCTTTCCGGTCTGAAGCGCTGCCATTTCATCCATATACATGGAAACGAGTGTCGAAAAACCGCCCATAGAATGACCGCTGACAGCAACATACGCATTGCCATTTTCATCTTTTTTCGTATATGGCTGCTTTGCCATATATGATGCGGCATCATACTGTGAATAAATCCAAAACGTCGAAAACTGGCTGCCTGTCGGGATATCTGCCGCCCACCGCGAATCGCCGTGATCGTACATATCTAAAGCAAGAACGATATAGCCTCTCCTTGACATCTCAATTGCCGGTGCATCCTGCATCTCCTTGCTGTTTAAATAGCCATGTGTCGTCACAATCACAGGTCTCGGATCATTCTCACCGGCGCCTTTTGGCATGTACAAAAGGCCGTTTAATGTTCCTCTCTCCGTCTCAAACTCAATTTCCTCCACATCGACAGTAAAAAATGATGTGTTAAACATACCTGCAAAAAAGCTTCCTGCAACCATCATAAGTATTGCAGCTGCAAGCATAATAACAGTGACTTTTTTCTTCTTTTGATTCATTGTAAATCCCCCTTTTTATTTTCTTTTGGAAAATATTTATTTTCTATTTAAGAATATATCTTTTTAATAAGAAAATCAATAGGCATTATGATGAATTTTTTTGGTGAAATTGCACAAAAAAATCGGCAATCCAAAAGGACTGCCGACTAAAATCGTTTAAACTCGATAATTACTTCTCAGCAATTATTATATTTATTTTGTTGTACCATCAGCTAAGCCGATATATGTTGCAAGTCTTTCCTTTGCAGATTCTTCTGTCTTTGTGAACAGTTCTTCCGCTGTCTCAGGGAATGTTCTTGTTAATGAAGAATAACGAACTTCGCTCATGATGAAGTCTCTGAAATTGCCCTTAGGCTCTCTTGTAGAATCAAGTGTGAACGGATTCTTTCCTTCCTGTGCAAGTAAAGGATTGAATCTGTACATATGCCAGTAACCGCACTCAACAGCCTGTTTGATTCTTGTCTGAGCACCTGTCATACCGCCCTTGATACCATGGTTGATACATGGAGCATAAGCGATTACAAGTGATGGGCCTGGATAGCTTTCAGCTTCTTTAAGAGCTTTTACTAACTGAGCCTGGCTTGCACCCATAGCAACCTGTGCTACGTATACATAACCATAGGACATTGCCATGCGTCCAAGGTCTTTCTTCTTAATCTTCTTACCTGAAGCTGCAAATTTAGCAACCGCACCAACCGGTGTAGACTTAGAAGCCTGTCCGCCTGTATTTGAGTAAACCTCTGTATCGAATACAAATACGTTCACATCATCGCCTGATGCTAATACGTGGTCAACACCGCCGTAGCCGATATCGTAAGCCCAGCCGTAACCACCGAAGATCCACTGGGATTTCTTAACAAGGTGATCTTTGCCGTCTACAACTGCGTCACATGCTGCTTTCACAGCTGCATCTTCGCCATTGTAAGCTTTTGCTGCTTCTAAAAGTGTAGCAGAAGTTGCTTTTGATTCTTCGCCTAAGTTCATTGTGTCAAGCCAAGCTTTAGCTGCAGCCTTTAATGTCTCGTCTGCGCTTGAATCTAATAATGTTGTTACCTTATCAGCAAGAGCCTTTCTCTGCTGTTTAACACCTAAGTACATACCATAACCGAACTCAGCATTGTCCTCGAATAAGGAGTTAGACCATGCAGGGCCCTGTCCCTTTTCGTTTGTTGTGTATGGCATAGAAGGTGCAGAACCACCCCAGATTGATGAACATCCTGTAGCATTTGCGATATACATTCTGTCACCGAATAACTGAGTAATTAACTTAGCGTAAGGTGTCTCGCCGCAGCCTGCACATGCACCTGAGAACTCAAGTAATGGCTGCTCGAACTGGCTGCCCTTTACTGTATCTTTGCTTAATGGATTCTCTTTCTTAGAAAGAGTCATTGAGTAATCCCAGTTAGCTGCTTCGTCATACTGTGTATGAAGCGGAACCATTGTAAGTGCTTTATCTTTAGCAGGACATACGTTTGCACAGCTTCCACATCCAAGACAGTCCATAACAGAAACCTGCATCTTGAAGTAGTACTGATCAACACCCTTGCCTTTGCCCTTCACTGCGCCGTAATTTGCAGGTGCTGCTGCATTTTCTTCCTCTGTTAATAAGAAAGGACGGATTGTCGCATGAGGACATACATATGAACACTGGTTACACTGGATACATTTGCTTGAATCCCACTGAGGTACCATTGTTGCAACACCACGTTTTTCGTAAGCTGCTGTACCAAGAGGAAATTCACCATTTTCAATACCTGTGAATGTGCTGACTGGAAGGTCATCACCCTTGCAAGCGTTGATTGGCTGTACAATATTTTTAACAAATGCAGGAATTTCTTTCTCAGCCTTTGGATGAGCGTCAACTGCATTTGCCCACTCTGCAGGAACTTCAACTTCAACTGCACCGTCAACACCGGCATCAACAGCAGCGTAGTTCATATTGACAATCGCTTCACCCTTCTTGCCGTATGTCTTAAGGATTGCTTCCTTCATGAATTTAACAGCATCCTCGATTGGAATGATGTTTGCTAATTTGAAGAATGCAGACTGAAGTACAGTATTTGTTCTGTTGCCAAGACCGATTTCCTTAGCAATATCTGTCGCATTGATTGTGTAGAACTTAATGTTCTTCTTAGCGATAATCTGTTTCATGGATGCTGGAAGATTTTCTTCAAGTTCTTCTCTGCTCCACTCTGTATTTAATAAGAATGTACCATTCTCTTTGATTTCGCTGAGCATATCATAAAGATATACATATGCCTGATTATGGCAGGCAACGAAGTCTGCTGTCTTTACATAGTATGTAGAACGGATTGGTTTTTTACCAAAACGTAAATGAGACTGTGTAATACCACCGGACTTCTTAGAGTCATATGAGAAGTATGCCTGAGCATACATATCTGTATGATCACCGATAATCTTGATGGAGTTCTTGTTAGCACCTACTGTACCATCGGCACCAAGACCCCAGAACTTACAGCTTGTTGTACCTTCGCCGGCAACGTCAACTTCCGGTAATACAGGTAATGAAAGATTTGTAACATCATCCACGATACCGATTGTAAAGCCGTTCTTAGGCTCAGCTGCATTTAAGTTTTCGTATACAGAAATAATCTGTGCCGGTGTAACGTCCTTAGAACCAAGGCCGTAACGTCCGCCAACAACTAATGTATCATACATGCCATTCTTGAATAATGCTGTACATACATCTT
>USSL01000071.1 GCA_900557175.1 uncultured Eubacteriales bacterium | reverse complement strand
GTTACCAACGATTCCATAAACAGCAGCTTATCCACAAACTCCACCCTGCGGCTAAGGTCTGCTGGTATCCTCTTATTTTGTTTTTTTGATCAACAAACAAAAAGGATCTTTTCTTTGTGGCGAAGACGCCAGACATCCAAGCGCCTCCGCTGTGTGAATTTGTAAACAAGGCAGGGACAAATCACGACAGTTTCTGCCAAACAGCCCTAACGCTGCGATACTTTACCGCCTGGTAAGTTATATCGCTTAATAAACACTGTAACAGTTTCTCCAGTGTCCACCAGTTCCGGGTTGCTCCGCGTTTTTTATATCTCTGATTTTGTTCCTTCACATAATGATCAAGTAACGCTTTTTCATCAGCAGTCAATAATATTTCAACCTGCACGCTGCATATTTTCGCCATCTTATCCCCTCCTGCGCTAATCTTCTATATAACCGATGATTTCATAATCATCTTCATCCAGCTGTCTATATACCGGTCGGTAACTTTTTCCATTTCCCAAAATATACTTTTCTCCATTCCATTCTCTTTCGATCAGGATCTCTCCATTTTCCAAAAATACATTTAACGGATCTTCCAATCCATATGTACTGACCTGTGGAAATTTCTCTTTAAATTCTGTAAGTGTTAATCCTTTTAACATCTTCCTGCCTCCATTCTTTTTGATCTGCCATCATCAGAGCCGGGCGATCATCCCGCGGCTGACGCTCCAAGGTGGAGCGTTTCGGCTAATCTGCTAAAATCTGTCTTGCAGTATCGTATACAAACAGCCGGTTGTATTGGTGATGTTTGAAATCACCGTTATTTGCGATTGTCCGTCCTATATTTTCATATTTGAGTGAAACGACAATCAAATATTTTTCAAGCATTTCATCCGAACATTCTAAGCAGTTGATGGCATTTTGGATTGCTGCCTTGTTGCTGTTTGCGGAAATATTGGCGATGTGGCACTGTTTTAGTTGTTGTAATTGATTGAATTTTTTTAGTAATTCATTTTTTGTCATGGTTTTTACCTCGCTTTGTGTTTTCTCTTTTCTATAGACATAGTATATCACTTTATAAAGAGATTGTCAAGTAAATTGTAACTTTAATAAGAAATATTTTTTGTTGACTTTTTAATTTTTTTTTGTTATAGTAAAAATAAAGGAGGATTTGAAATGCTTAAGTATAAAATCAATATAGCTGATGCATTGGAACGCAAGGGATTTAACACCTATAAAGCAAAAGTAACAAAGATTTTGAGCCAAGATACGCTTAAAAAAATAAAAAATGAAGATACTAATATATCTTTGGAAAGTATAAATAGAATTTGTATAATTTTAGATATGCAGCCTAAAGACCTCATAGAATATGTTGAAAATGAGGATGAAAAAAAGAAATATAATTTTAAAAAATAATCGAGATATCACTTTACAAAGTTATTAAAATGTGGTATTATAGAAATAGTTAAGGGGGCAAGACCTTAACTGCCCGAAAGGAGTTGAAAAAAGTGGAGGTAATGCAAGAAATGGGAATGACAGATTTACAGTTTAAAAGTTGGTTGAAACAGATTATCAGAGGTCTTGAGGGAGCTAAGGAAGAAACTACAAAAGAGGAGACAGATAAAAAATTAGATGAGCTTTTGCAGGATTTAAAAGAGGACTTACAAGGTTAGAATTAGCAGAGACTTGCCGCTCTGCGATATTTTAGTTAAAAATATAAGTGCAGTTGGATTTTAAAAAGTGGGTGGTTGGTTGATGGCTGACCATCTTTTTTATTGCCTAAAGAGTGGACATGGACTGATGGCTTTGGTATCTGCTTTTTCCTTGATGTGCTTTTAAAAAAAGAGCGGTGCCGTAAGGCAGAACAGGTGCGACGGTTCCTAACAGGGCGGCGGGTCGACCTGTTCAGCGGATGGTTGTGTAGTCTGATGAGTGGTTGCTATTTTAGGGGGATTTTGGGATGGGTAAATTTTTTCATCATTTAACGCATACGGACAGGCTGAGAATAGAGACTTTGCTTTTGGCAGATGTGCAGGTTGAGGATATCGCGCAGATGATAGGTGTGGCAAAGTCAACGGTTTACCGGGAGATAAAACGAGGAACTTATTGTCATCGTAATAGTGACTGGACAGAGGAAACACGCTATAGCCCGGATATTGCGGAACAGAAATACCGGGAAAATTTACGTGAAAAAGGTCGGGGACTTAAGGTAGGGAATGATTATGAATTTGTTGAGTATGTGGAGGATAAGATAATTAATGAAAAATTTTCTCCGGCGGCGGTTTTGGCAGCCATAAGGCGTGAATGCAGAAAATTCAGGACTAAGGTTTGCCTTAGTACATTGTATAATTATATCCGAAGTGAAGACGTATTTTTAAATGTGACATTAAAGGAATTGCCGGAACGGGCATCTAAGGCAAGAAAACGCCGTAAGAAAAAAGTAGCAAAAAGAGCGGCAAAGGGGGACAGCATTGAAA
Organism: uncultured Eubacteriales bacterium; assembly: GCA_900557175.1. GTDB lineage: Bacteria > Bacillota > Clostridia > Lachnospirales > Lachnospiraceae > Scybalocola_A. The sequence continues at coordinate 5,384 of USSL01000071.1, read as the reverse complement.
AAAGACCGAAAGATATTGAAACAAGAGAAAATTTTGGGCACTGGGAGATGGACACGGTTGTCGGACCGATTGGTGCTTCCAAGTGTTCTTTGTTAGTTCTTACTGAGCGGAAAACAAGAAAAGAAATTGTAAGAAAAATAAACAGGCATACGGCGGAGGCTGTTGTAAAAGCACTTGATAGGTTGGAACGGGAATTTGGCGAACGGAAATTCAGGGAAATCTTTAAGACAATAACGGTCGATAATGGGACAGAGTTTTCGGATGTACAGGGTATCGAGCGTTCAAGAAGAAACAAAAAGAAACGGACAAAGGTTTATTACTGTCATCCATATTTATCTTATGAGCGTGGTTCTAATGAGAACCAAAACAAACTGATCAGACGGCATATCCCGAAAGGTGTCAATTTCGATGGTAAAACAAGCGGAGAAATAAAGGAGATGGAGGACTGGATAAACAATTATCCGAGGGCATTATTAAACTGGCGGACGTCTGAAGAATGTTATCAGGAAGAAGTGAAAAAGCTTTTCGGTACAGCGTAGATATGTATGGACAAGTGATTAGTATAACTAATTATAAAGCTGGGAAAGACTGCCTGGCTTAGTTGTCGTGCAAGCAATTATGAAAATGTGGTAATTGTGGGCATCCTTAAACAAGAGATAAGGTGTTTGGCGGGGTATTTTAGGTAGTGTGAAAATTTCCTAAAATTTTTTGCATTTACTCTTGACATTTTTATTGCTCACAAAATCTTTAAAAAATATTAGTGATATCTTTAATAAAGTGTGGTATAGTGGATTCGAAAGCTGTGAATTGTACAGTGACTGTTTTATCAGGCGCTGTCCCTGTTTATAAGAAAAGAGAAATACAAATGTTAAACAAAATAAAGCTAAGATGGTCTAATTTTATAGAAAATGTTCAGGCCGGCGATAAAAAAGCACGGATGTGGCTTATTATTTATGTTGGCGTTATTTTATTTGCGGCGGTGCTTGTTGTCGGCGTGATAAGGCTCAACAGTGGATATAATACCTATGAGGTGCTGGATATTATTGATAAAAATGATGATATTTCTGTCAATTATCATGTCGTTGGCGATGGGCTGATCCGTTACAGCAAGGATGGGGCGTCTTATTCAGATAAGAAGGGGAAGACCTTGTGGAATCAGACCTTTGAGATGGCCAATGCAAAAATTGCTTCCTGTGATAAGTTTATGGCGATTGCCGATATCGGTTCTAATCAGCTCCGTATTTTTAATCAGGCCGGTCAGGTGGCTGTCATTGAAGCAACGTATCCGATTGCCAATGTTGATGTGTCAGAGCAGGGCGTGACTGCTGTGATTTTGTCTGCGTCAGATGCCAGCTATATTAATATGTACGATACGAAAGGCAATAAGCTTGTGGATATTAAAGTATCTATATCTCAGACAGGCTATCCGATGGACTTTGCCATTTCGGATGATGGTACAAAACTGGCGGTCAGCTATATGGTTGTCAATGACGGAGAAATTTCTTCAAAGATTGCCTTTTATAAATTCGGCAAGGCGACACAGAGCGCTGACAGCAACGCGGTCGATGAATTTTCGATTGATATGATTGTGCCGAAGATGGATTTTATCAACAATAACACACTTGTTGCCTTTGGCGACAGCGGATTTAAGATTTATTCCATGAAGGATACGCCGAAGGAGCTGCTTGATAAGTCTTTTGAGCAGGAAATCAAGAGTGTCTTTTATAACGAACAGTATATCGGTTTTGTATTCAAAAATAATGCCGGTGGTCAAATGAATGAAACGGATGCGCTGTCGGACACAGTTGCTTCGGATGTGGCAGTGTCAGATACATCTGCCGCGGATTTGGCGGCAGATGGCGCGCATCTGATCGTTGAGGAAGCCGGGGAAACGGCCGGGACAAGTCAAAGTCAGTCTGTAAGTCAGCCGTCGGGTGATACAGAGACGGTGATGCCTTATAAAATGCAGATTTATACAAACGGCGGAGCGCTTTACCTTGAACAGGATTTTGATTTCGAATACCACAATATTGACTGTACAGAAAATGAAATTGTGATGTATAACGATTATGAGTGCCTGATGATGACATATCAGGGTAAGGAAAAGTTCAGATATACATTTGAAAATAAGATATATAATCTGATGCCGAAAAAGACGAAGGATGAATATATTCTTGTGGATGAGACGGCAATTCAGGAAATTAAATTGAAATAACAGAAGAAACCGTATTTTTGACGGATTAGAAAGGTGTTTGTGTAAAAAAATGAACATTGTATTGATTGCAGCTATTGTTATTTTACTTTTTGGAATGTTCAACGGGCTGAGGAAAGGATTTGTCAGAGCTGTATTTTCTACCTTTATTATATTTGCCTCGCTGGCGCTTGCGTCCTTTGGTTCGCCTTACGGTGCGAAATTTTTGAAAACGACACCGGTGTATGACGGGATTCATGGGCAGGTTTCGGCTGTGCTTAGTCAGGAACTTGAAACGACGGCGGATAATGTGACAGAGCAGATTGAAGCGATTAAAAAGCTGCCTTTTCCGGACAGCATCAAGGATGGCCTCATTGAAAATAATAACGGAAAAATTTATGAGGCTTTGGGGATTTCGGATTTTGCAGTGTATATTGCCGATTACATAACGATGATTATTATTAAGGCAATTGCTTTTGTGATTCTGTTTATTATTGCTTTTATTCTTTTAAAAATGGCAGAGCTTGCGCTTAGTGCTGTTGTTGCCCTTCCGGTGCTGCATGGCCTGAATAAGCTCGGAGGATTTTTGTTTGGTGTGCTCAATGGTCTGATGACAATATGGTTTTTCTTTATTATTATCACAGCCTTTGGGGGAACATCGTGGGGCATGGAGGTTTTTCGCCAGATTAATGATAGTATATTTTTAAGCTTTCTTTATAATAATAACTATTTGATGGCTATAATCGTGAATATAGGAAAGATATTAATGTAAGTAAAAATCTGGGTTGTCTGTAGAGGCGGATGACTCAGATTTTTTGTTTCAAAATTATTGACCGAGTGGTCTGTTTATGATATTATTGACTGTATAGTCTATAAGGAGGAAATATGAAAAAGGAAGAAAAAACAAAGCTGACACGCGAGAAGATTATTCAGGCGGCGATTGCCGAGTTTGGCACAAAGAGCTATGAAACCGCTTCTTTAAATACGATATGCCATGAACACCAGATTTCCAAAGGGCTTATTTATCATAATTTTAAAAATAAAGATGAGCTCTATCTCATATGTGTGAGACGGTGTTACGAGGCAATGACAAAGTGTATTGAAGCCGGGGAATATAGTGGCGGCGGCGTCTGGGAGAATATCAGTGCTGTGCTTAATGTGAGGCAGCGCTTTTTTGAAGAATATCCATATTATGAATATATTTTCTTTAGCAGTATGCTGATTCCGCCGCCCCATCTTTTGGAGGAAGTGAGGCAGCTGAGAGGCCGGTATAATGATTGCCTTAGAGCGTGTTATACGAAAATATTGGCGAAGCTTCATCTTAGAGAAGGGGTGACCGTTGAAAAGGTTGTAGATTATTTAATTATGTTTCAGGAAATGTATAATGGTTATTTTAGGGAAATGTGTATCGCAAGAGCAGATATCCGGCAGCTGATTGAGTTCCATGAGGTTCGGCTGTCAGAATTGCTGGATATGGTATTGTATGGGGTTGCGTATAAAGAAGAATAATTAGGAGGCGTAAAGATGTTTACTGCATTTATAAAATTACTGCTGGCGGTTGTGCTGGCGTGCTTAGTTGGAAAGCTTGTTTCAAAATTAAAACTGCCGGCGATTTTAGGCTGGCTGATTGCAGGAATGATTTTGGGACCGCATGCGGTGGCGCTTGTGGATCAAAGTCTTTTAGATGCCGGATGGTATCAGACACTTGTTCATATTTTGGAATGTGCGGTCGGTCTGATGATCGGTACAGAGCTTGTGTGGGGAAAAATTAAAAAATCCGGCAAGGCGATTATTGTGACAACACTGACACAGTCGCTTGGTACTTTTTTGTTGTGACTTTAGTATTTGGCATTGCATTTTATGCGATGGATATTCCAGTGTATCTGGCATTTATTTTCGGCGGTATTGCATTGGCGACAGCACCGGCACCGGCATTGTCCGTTGTGCGCGAATTTAAAACGGACGGTCCGGTAACAAAAACGCTTATACCGATGGCTGCTTTAGATGATATCGTCGGCTGTATTGTCTTTTTTACGACAATTGCCATTGTTGCCGGAAATTTATCATCGGGAAATATGCCGGCGTATATGATTCCTTTGATTGTTATTCTTCCTTTGGTTATTGGCGCTGTATGCGGTATAGCGGCGGGCTTTATTTTGAAAAAAGAAAGAAGCAGCAGTGCTGTGCTTGCAATTTTGCTTGTGTCAATTTTATGTACAAGTGCCGTTGGATTTTTCTTCAATAATATTGTAATGCCAAAGCCGGTTTTAAATTTTATGCTTATAGGTATGGCTTTTTCGGCGGCATTTTCCAATATTATCAGTGAAGAAAGATTGGCTCAGCTGATGGATGCATTTAATCCGGTGCTTAGTATCGCTATGGTTGTTGTTATTTTAAATCTCGGAGCACCGCTGGATTATCATTTGATTTTAGGGGCGGGACTGTTTACGGCAATTTATATTATATCAAGAGCCTTCGACAAATATTTTGGCGCATTTTTTGGCGCATCTGTCATGAAGTCGCCAAAGACTGTAAAAAAATATCTTGGATTTACTCTGTTGCCGCATTCGGGTGTTTCACTCGTATTTACCGGAATAGCCGTTTCAGTTTTGGCTCAGCCGGCGCCGGAATGTGCTCAGATTATCCAGGGTACTATTGCCGCAGCGGCAGTGATCAATGAAATTATTGCGGTCATCATGGCTAAAAAGGGCTTTGAATGGGCCGGAGAGTTTAATAAAAAATAATTTGGAAAAAACTTCAAAAAAGTGTTGACAAAGGAAAGGTGGTATGATATTCTATCATAGCTGTCGCGAGAGCGGCAGCAACAAAATAAAAAAGCTTAAAAAACTTCAAAAAAGTTCTTGACAAACAGATTTGAATGTGATAAGCTAGATAAGCTGTCAGCGAGAAAAAAACAAAGACAGCGAAACAAAATAAAAAACTTTGAAAAAAGTTAAAAAAGTTCTTGACAAAAGCAACTGAGTATGATAAGATATAAAAGTTGTTGGAAACAAGCAACAGAACATTGATAACTGAATAATAAGACAATCCCGAAAATTCAATTGAGAATTTTTAAGAACAAAAACCAAGTAACAACGGGAATGATAACGAATGCTAGTTGTCATTCTGAATTAAGGAAAAACTACAACATGAGAGTTTGATCCTGGCTCAGGATGAACGCTGGCGGCGTGCC
>USSL01000070.1 GCA_900557175.1 uncultured Eubacteriales bacterium | reverse complement strand
AATCAGAGCTTCCTCCGGCTGATTATGATCTGCCAAAAGTGCTGTGACATGATATCCGTCTGCCGTCTGAATGGTCTCAAAGGCTGACATAGTATGAAATGCAATATATTTTTCTGTATCTTTGCATATGACCGCTGCTTCTTCAAAACGTTTCCGAATCACCTCGCTGCCATACATATGAAGTTTTTCTTCTGAAAGTTTCTCAGCATAATTGACATTTCTCATGCAAATATCATATGGAAAAAAATGATCGTGATGACTGTGTGTAATCAGAAGCGTCCTAACCTCTGCCAAGTCCAGTCCCAAATATTGACTATGGTAATTTGTATCCGGCGGAAAGTCAATCAGCAATGACTTATCAATCAATGTCTGACTTCTTGTCCTTATATTTTTCCCTTTATACTTTCTCGCCATTTCACAGGCATGGCAGCGACAAAATAATGCAGGCCATGCCTCAGATGCCGCTGTTCCATAATATGTAATTTTCACGTTCTCCCTCCCGATTTATTTTATATCCACAAAATGTTGTCATTTATTTTTTTATATTCTTGTCTAACCAAAGTATTTATATGGATATTTTTACCATTTTTTTCTGTTTTTTCATTTCTATATTGTTATTTATACCATATTCTGATATAAATAAAAAGAGAAGGATGTTGTCCTATTTTCATATTTTGTTGTTATTTTGGAGGAGAATATTATGGATATAAAAAATATAAGCTACTTCAATCAAAATCCAGTTACAAATGAAACTATCAAAATTTTAGACTGCGGCTATCACGAGACACTTCATGGCCGTTCTTCTTCACAAACCATTATCGACCATTATGTACTTCATTTTGTTGTCAGCGGCAAAGGCACCTATTCAGTTCATAATGAGACCTTTCATTTACAGACAAATGACTGTTTTCTTCTGCTTCCAAATATACCAATTCACTATCAGTCCGATGAACATGCTCCTTGGATTTACTATTGGGTTGGCTTTGACGGCGTAGATGCTCTGCAGCTTATGCAGCTTTGCAATATTTCTTATCAGTGCCCTATATCTCACTATGAACCTATTTCAGAACTGACGCAGCTTATCCATCCACTGACAATTTTAAATACGCCTTCTATCTCCGATAATTACATTGCACTCAGTCAATTTTATACACTTTGCGCCCTGATGATGAAGCAAAACAGCAATATCAAGCCGCTTTCCCGAAAAAAATATTACGTGAATCAGGCAATTTCCGTTATCGAAAATTCTTATTACAGAGAAGATATCTCTGTGCAAAGCATATGCGATACTGTAGGTCTTGAGCGCACTTACCTTTATCGTATTTTTAAAGAAATTACCGGCAAAACAATTCAGCAGCATATATCCGAGCTGAGACTTAAACGCGCGCGTTACTTTCTTGCTAATTCCAATTTAGCTTATTCAGAGGTTGCTTACTACTGCGGATATGCCTCAGAACAATATTTTTCTATGACATTTAAAAAGAACTGCGGTATATCCACTTACCGTAAGCTTAATAACAAAGCAGACAGCAGTATATCTCTAAAAAATATAAATTAAAAAACTAAAAAAACCGGACAGTTTTCAAAATTGAAAGCCGTCCGGCACTACCTATGCATTATTTATTTGTCCACCTCACATCCAACCAAAATCTGAGTCACGTATTCGTCCATTGATGCAATCGCAAATTCATTGAGCCCCATTTCATAGGCGCTGCCCGAAATTTTCAAATGATGGCTTTTGGCATAAGCCAATATGCGCTCATAGACAATACCGATGTCCTCCCATGCCCCTTTATGATAAGCGCATATATACTTTCCTGCCGGGCGTATGCTGCCAGCAGCGATTTCCTTGACAGCCGGTGAAAACAAGCCGTCATATTCTAAAAATTCATGATTTTTAATTCTGTCTGCTGTAATATATCCGCCAATCCCCATCCGTATTTGCGGCATACTCCACTGTTCGCGGACATAGGCAAAAATCTCGGAAATATCATTTTCTTCAAAATCATAAGGCAACACAAGCAAATGGTGTGCCGGAAGTGTCACAACCTTAATTTCGTCCGATGCCGCAGCACAAAGCTCAAGCTGCCGCCTTCGCATAGAAAGCACTTCTTTAATCTGTTCAAGCTGCTTTATCTGAGCGTCAATTTCGCCCTCTTTCAAATTAACAATCGCCATAAATCGCTCCGCAGACGGCTGTTTCATATAATCACTGATTTCTTTCAGGCTCATATTTAATTCCTTAAGCATACGTATATATTCAAAATCAACAGCCTGTGAAAGGTCATAATATCTATAATCATTTTCACCTTTTGATTTTGGTGAAAAAATTCCAATGTCATCGTAGTAATGCAGCGTCCGCCGGTTTACACCGCAAAGCTGGGCAAATTGTGCCGTCGTCAGCCGAAGTAAATTTTTCATAAGCTATCTCATCTTCCTTCTTTTATTGGTCTCGGATTTCATGTATAAATATATAAATCCGGTCAAATCCGCCAAAAACCATCCAATCGGCACAGACCACCATATCCCCGTCACCCCGATGGCCGGCAGCGCAGACAAACCGTAGGCAAGCGCCACACGGGTACCTAAAGAAATCACGGTCAGCACAACAGACATCCCCGGTTTGCCAACCGCCCTGTAATAGCCATACAGCAGAAAAAGGCAGCCGATGCCGCAGTAAAAGGCGCCCTCGATTCTCAAATACTGCACGCCGATTGAAATAATCTGTGTCTGCTGCGGCTCAATAAATAAAAGCATCAGAGGCTTTGCAAACAGACAGACGGCAGCCGAAACGATGATGCAGAATATCATCGCCATCATGACGGCTTTTTTAATTCCCTCCCTAATCCGCTTTTTTTCACCTGCCCCGTGATTTTGAGCAATAAATGTTGAAAAAGCATTGCCAAAATCCTGTACCGGCATATAGGCAAAGGAATCTATTTTCACAGCCGCTGCAAAAGCTGCCATCACCGACGTACCGAAGCTATTGACAAGCCCCTGCACCATAAGAATACCAAGATTCATCACTGACTGCTGAACGGAGGTCAACACTGAAAACTGAGCCATCTCCTTTAAAAGACCTGCTTCTATACGGCAATTTCGTCTCTTTGGACGAAAATCCGGATATACTGCCCATGTATAAATACCGATGCCGGCGCCGGATGCCGCCTGAGAAATGACTGTTGCCGCTGCCGCTCCTTTGACGCCCAGACCAAGTCCTAAAACAAAGTACAAATCCAAAATGACGTTGAGCACAGCGCACACTGCAAGAAACAGAAGCGGCACAACCGAATTTCCGACAGCTCTTAAAAGCGCCGCGAAAAAATTATAAAGGAATACAAAACCGATTCCCCAAAATATGACCTGAACATAATCGCGCATCAGCTGATAAATTTCGGACGGAACATTTAAAAGTGATAAAATTTCATCTATAAAAAGAAAGACAGCCGCGTTGAGTATCACAGTCAGCACAGCTGTCAGTACAAACGACGTAAATATGGCCGACTTTAGTTTCTCCGTATTTTTCCCGCCCCAGCATATCGAAAACACGGCGCCGCTGCCCATGCAGAGTCCTAAAAGCACGGATGTCAGAAATGTCATCAGCGCGTAGGCAGAACCGACCGCCGCAAGGGCGCCGGCGCCCAAGAACCTGCCGACAATCAGGGTATCTGCAATATTATACAACTGTTGTAAAAGATTGCCCAAAATCATCGGCAGTGCAAACAATATCATCGTTTTTGTAATATTTCCTTTTGTTAAATCTATCTTTTTCATATGACCTCTGTAAGCTTTTATATGTTTTGCGGTATATAAGACCGCTGTCACTATTATAAAAGCGCACTGTGCCAAAAGTCAATGCCGCGTCCTAAAGACAGGACAAATAAAATGCCGCGGCTTAAAGCATTATATAATCAAAATAACAGATGCAGTCTGGATGGGCATCTTTGTACGCCTGCACCTGTGCCTCATCAAGCCCCGGCGAACATGGATTAAAAAATTCAAGTTCAAGTCCCATCACCGGTGAAATATCCGTCACGCCCGCTTCATGGAACTGAAGATACTTCAAATTTTTAAGTCCCGAAAGCGGCGTCAGATCCGAAAACGGATTATAATCAAGACAAAGCTTCTCAAGACTTTCACAGCCGGCCAGCGGCGATATATCCGTAATGCCGCAGTCTACAAGATAAAGTGTCTTTAAATTTTTACATTGTGACAGCGGACTTATATCAGAAAGCGGCGTATCATAAATATAGATTTCCTCAACATCATAACTGTATCTTGTACCGCCAAGTTCAAAGGTATTTGCTTCCTCCGTTTCTGTCTCTGTCTGCATCTGGGTTTCTTCATAATCTTCCTTAATGAGATTTAAAGGCCCAAGTTCAATATAAGGCCGCTCCCCTGTCATGTTTCCGCTGCCGTCGACTTCTAATTTAAACCGGCAGCCGCCGTAATTAAAAACAGCATAATACTTCTTACTTTCCTTATCATAGGCCGGTATAATTTTTGTATCAAACATTGCGTCAAGATGCGCTTTCTCCACATAACCTGTATAGCTTACAAAAAGCACCGTCGGCGAACCCAAAACAAGTTTATACGGTTTTGCCTTATTTTGCGGCTTCATCCTAATCTCATCGACAGCATCCGGTATTTCCTCACTGTTTTTAAAATAAGCTTCCGCCGCAAGTCCTTTAAACTTTGCACCATAGCCTTCATCTTTGGATATTTTCCGTATGCCGGCATCACCGTAATCGCGTTCATACTCTCCGAAGCAATAATCTGCCACTTTGGATATGACATCATAACGCACAACCGTCATCTCGTCGGACGCATCATTATACATTTGAAGATCATCCGGCTCTGTTATTTCCTTCTCAGCTTTTATATATGAAATCCGGGCATTTTGGATATCCTGAATTAAATAAACTAAAATCCTGCTCTGTGTTCTGTCAAAGCCAAGCTGGGCAATATAGGCTGCCGATTTAAAGTCCCCTTTTTCCATATACACATCCGCAAGCGCCTCGTAGGCTGAAACCTCATCCGGCTTAAACTCAATGGCTGCCTCGTAGGCCTCTATGACTTTGTCATAATTCTTTTCAGCCATATATTGCTCTGCCAATGTGATCTGTCTGTAATATTTATCTGTTTTCATACGGCCGCTGACAATGACAGCTGTCACAATAACAATCGCCGTTATAAGCACGCCGGCGCTCACAAAAAGCAGCCATAAGTTCTTTGATTTTTTCATAAAATCTCCTCATTTTTTTCATCATGATACAACATACGCAGCTGTTTTATAATATTTCTCTGTTTTACAACAATATAAATCCGCACTGCCGCGTAAACTGCGGCAAGCACAATAAAGCTAATCAGCGATACAATAAACATTGCTTTAATCTCCCTTATACAGGCCAGCCCTGAGCCCTCAGCGATTCAAAAATGGCTTCAAGCTGTACCATTGTCTCATCACTCTCCCAGTCTTTGCCCGCCGCAGCACATCTTTCCTTTGCTTTTTTTAAATTTCCTGCGGCGGCACTATAATCTCTCATGTCTGCTGCCTTTTTATTTTCCTGTTTATATTCAATATAAGAAAGCTGCATCGGCACTGTATATTCTCCTGGAAATTCTGTCATCATACGTCCCAAAAGCTTTTGTGCCTGACTATAACTTTCCGTCTTTTCATAAAGACAGACAAGATGTTCAAAATCATCAAAGGACGCATAACCGCTGCCGGCTGCCGCCTCAAGACAGGCAATGCCGGTACGCACCGCCTGACTTAAACCGCTGTCTGCACGCAAAGAAACGTTCTCATAGTCCGCTGCCGCCTTCACCGAAGCCTCTCCGGCAATGCTCTGCCAAAACACTTTCGCAGCACCGTGTTTTTTGTCTGCTGTCTGAGCCGCAAAATAAACACAATCTTCATTTTTATCCAGTGCATCACAGGCTCTGACGGCAATATACGCCGCACGTTCCCACACATCATGCTCCGTACTCCCACATGCCTGCAAAGCCTGATTGCGGGCAGTCTCATAATCGCCCTGCGCCAGTGCGGCAGATGCCTTAATCAATGCAGCCTCCGCATCTGAAATACCACAATCAGACGCCCTGTCAAGCGCCATCTGTGCCTGAACAAAACGCTGCTGTCTGACATATGCAATGGCCAGTTCCTTATATATCTGCCCGTTATTTTCATCAAACGCCAATGCACGTTCAAGCAGCTGTACGGCACTCTCATCATCATCGAGCGTCATTGCAGTTCTTGCCAAAGCAAGCAGCATATCGACAGTCTGGGCACTGTGATTTTCCATAACCTGTTCATAAGACGGCGTGTTTAATATTTCTGTACCGAGCGAAAATACCTCCCGCGCCTCATTTGTATCACCTAAAAGCAATTGCTCTGAGGCCGCTGCAAATTGCTCATACTGTTCAAAAAAGCGGTTCTGCACAGTTTCTCTGTAGCCGAAAATCATACAGCATATGAGTATAAGCCCAATCACCCAAAAACTTATATCCGCCGCCATGCCTGCACGCCTGAGCCGTCTGTAGCTGCTTTCCCATTTTTCCTTATGCTTCAGCGCTAAAAAAAGCTTCTTCGCGCTTTTAAAACGCCGGTTCGGATTTTCCTCCATCATCTTATCAATAATATTGGCTAAACCGTCCGAGCAGGAATGTGACAGCATGGAAAGCGGCGCATAATTCTCCCGACAGGCATTCGGACGCACGCCGCTGACAATTTCATAAAAAACTGCGCCAAGACTGTAAATATCGCTTCTTCCGTCCATAGGTACCGAATCACCGGTGCCAAAGCGCATTTTTGCCATTGCCCGTCGATACTGTTCCGGTGAAGCATAGCTGCTGCTTAAGCCTGTCAGCTCCTTATTGTTTTCACCGTCCACCGAGACATTAAAATCAATAAGACACACATTGCCCGACTCTGTAATCATAATATTGGCCGGTTTAATATCACAGTGATAAATCGGCTGCGGCTGTGTATGCAGATAATCAAGCACATCACAAAGCTGCTTCATCCACCGTATGAGCATTGCCTCATCAAGCACCATTCCTGAATCCATATAATATTTTAAATCATAGCCGCATATATAATCCATCACCGTATAAATACCGTCCTCAGACATAATAAAATCATAAACCTGCGGCAAAAACCGGTGATGCAGAGACTTTAATATATCCGCCTCAGCCCGCACATTGACACGATCGGCACAATTGTCCTTAATCCGCTTAATCACAACATATTTCTGAAGATGCTCATGATAGCCGAGATAAATTGTTCCGAGCCCGCCCTGACCTAAGGGCTCTAAAATCCGATATGTATCATTTAATAATTGTCCTATATCCATCGTTTTTTATTAATCCGGCTGCAAAAAAATCTGCTGTGATTTCCATATTTCATAATCACTGCGGTCTTTTTCAGCCTCCTCCAGTATCTCATGCGGCTTTTCGCTATGAAGTAAAATTTCTGCCGCATCGTTTGCTTTATCCTTTTTATCGCCAATATCTTCCAAAGGCTTAAATTGCTTTTCGACCTTTTTCACACCGCGGATATCTTTGTACGCCTTATAATCATCCGGTTTATCCCAAAATTCGCCTTGGCATGTTTTATTTAAAGGCGGATGATATGCAGGGTAGGGATGTATCCGTTTTTAGTGAGGCACAAAGACCCCTTGAGAGTACAAGAGGATTTGGCTTTGATACCGGCGCTCTTTATCCGTCGGGGTGCGGCCATACAGGCTTTACAGGAACAAGTCTTTATATTTCAAAGGAAAATAATATCGGTCTTGTGCTCTTAACAAACCGTCTGACATGTAAAGTTGACGGTAAGGCACCGGATTTGTCGGCATTCAGACAGGCGGCGGCAGAGGCAGTGCTTGAAGCCCATGGGTTTATACGCCCGGCGGCACTGTCGGATGTCACA